>NZ_DAIK01000063.1:0-4975 GCF_002496085.1 Methanosaeta sp. UBA458
CGCAGCCGGTCGAAGGTGTCGGCGATGTAGATCAGACGCGCTTGTACCCCTCTGTCCAGGAGAGCGCGATAGACGGCCTCTGCGGTCATGACCTCGCGCATGTTGCCGATGTGAACCGGTCCGGAGGGGGTAATGCCGGTGGCGATGGTATGGGGGCCAGAGCCTTCCAGCTTCTCGGCGATGACATCCGCCCAGTGAATAGACATGTTCCGCAATCGATGCAAGGAGGAGATATTAAGCTTCCGTTGTCATCCACTGAGGGCCAGAAGTCTCATAGAGAGCTTATTAAGCAAGAGGGCAGCTATCCAGCTGATGCCCTCTATCGAACGTCCCGGCCTGGATGAGTACTTTATGGAGATAGCCATAGTGGTGGCCAAGCGCTCCACCTGTCTGCGTAACCAGATGGGAGCTCTCTTTGTGAAGAACAAGAGGATCCTGACCACGGGGTATAACGGCGCGCCTGCGGGTCTCGAGCACTGCGATGTGGTGGGCTGCGCCCGGGAAGGTGTCCCGAGCGGCACCCGTCACGAATTATGCCGGGCGGTGCATGCCGAGCAGAACGCCATCATCCAGGCGGCAATGCACGGCATCTCCATCGAGGGAGCGACGCTCTACTGCACCCACCAGCCTTGCATCCTCTGCGCCAAGATGATGATCAACGCCCGGGTGGCCAAGGTGGTCTACCTGCACTGCTACCCCGACCAGACTGCACTGGATTTTCTGGAGCAGGCGGGAATTGAGGTGGTGAGGGTGGAGGAATAAGTCTTGATATGAAGCATTCGAGCTATCAGAGAAAACAACTAAACCCCACCTCCCACAACTGACAATTTTTCCTGCATTTCCGGAGTCAATTGCTTGACAAGCTCTGCATTGTACGAACCAGTGGGCATTGGATCTGGTGTCATGTTGAATATCTGCCTAGTTGCTGCAGCATAAGAACGCGATATTGCAGCAAGCGACCCGTCTTTGACTGCCGGATCAACGTCGGTCGCAAAGATTGAAACAGTATTGTCGCTGTTGCGGACAATCTCGAAAGTGCGCAGCTGCTGAGGGAAATCCCTTAATGACGCGGTTTCAACCTCCCAAAAGCCGAGTTCAGGACGGGCAGCATCCGGTGATTTTAGTGCGGTAACGATATTGAGATGACGATGTCCCGCGATCCACAGGATGAGATTCGGATATTCATGGAGTTTGGAAATCAGCTGCGCTTCGGATATTGGAGCTGCTGGGTTCCACCCCATCATTGAATCTGCCTGTTCGACGCTTATAGGTATGTGAGCTGCGATGATCATGAGCTTGCCTTCAGCCTGACCCTTATCAAGTTCTTTTACAAGCCAGTCATATCGTTCGTTGTCGAGAGAGGCATGTCCATAGCCGAGAGAATCTGGGTTGTTGAGATCATCATCCCTTTGGGTATCGTCAAGAACGATAACCTTGATCGGTATATTCGACTTCGGCTCGAAAGTATAGCAGGCGAATCCCGTCCTTACATTAGAGGGCTTCGATTTATCCTCTGTTAACACAGGTTTAAATTCTCGCGTTAATATTTTCAATCTTTATAGTCCAAATTCTTCATGATTTTGCTCCAATTTGTCTTCATGGTCGCAATTTAGCTCATTTTCTTCCATTCTTTTACATGTTTTTAGATGGCCTCCGCTAGGTTAGAGGTTTGTTTGCCAAATGTCTCAACTGTACCAGGTTATAAACGAATGCGCTCATCATGAATTTCATCCCTGCCCTGGCAACGGTAGTCACAAGGACATGTCCTGCCTTATGGGCTCGTTTCATAACCGCAAAACACCTTTCGATATGTGACCGCTTCTTGCTGATTCTCTTGTTTCTAAGGATGTCTCTGATTCCTAACTTGTGCCCCCTGGTAGCTTTCTTTATAGCCGAAGAAACTCTTGACGCCCTTTTTTTGCCCAGCTTCCTTCATTTGTTGGCTCCTCATCAGATCTTGTTGGTTTGGCCTGGCTATTAATAATATTAATAGAAATATCAAGTAAGACTTTATCAAACTTATGTTATAAAAGTCGCGTCCTGAATAGAGCCCTCTTTTACAGCATACCCTTTCTCTTCCATCTGCCTTTGAAGCTCCTTCCAAAGGTCCTTGGATTTGCCGCTCTTAATCAAACGCTCGCGAAATAGCCAAACAGTACTGAAATCGGGAACCGCCTCAGTAGTGCCAAGGAAGATTCGAAAAGAGATCCTATCGGCAACTTGTCGTTCTAATTCGGGATCTGATAAGCCAAACCAACGCTGGAGTACGAGCAGCTTTATCATTATCACAATATCGATATTGGGACGGCCTCCTAGACTGGTTTTATTCTTATACATCAAGGGCTCTAGAAACCTGAAACGCTCCCAATCGACTTGCGATCCGATATCGCACAGATCGTCTCCGAGTGCTTTAATCCGAGCATATTCTGCTCTAACGGCAAAATCAATGAGGGTCCTCATACATATTATATTATAGTATCAATAGTATATAAATATTTCGATTGATTAGTTTTTCGAAATCCTCATATGTCAGCTTGGCTGCATAATTGAGACCGAGAGCGTCTGCGTTCCCTTTATTATCAGTGTCTGTTAGAATGTACCAGACTTTTCGGCCATCTTTCATCTGGCCCTGATAAAGCGGCAGAGTTATCGTGCCAGCATCTAGATCGATCATGCCTGATCTCAACAGTTGATAGGGGCCCACGAGTTCACGCTGAACTGTTGAGGGAGCAGTCCAAAGTAAGTTAGGGGAACATCTGCACCAATCGATGCCGGTGCTGGGGCTATACTATCCGATTCGATAGCAACTCCTACTGATTTCTGTGCAAAGGTATTAGCGCTTAAAAACAGTATAGTTGCTAATGCTAGAACAACATAGATGCGTAGGTTCATTTAGTCTGACTCCTTTATCTTTTTAAGATCTGTTTATCTGTAATTGCATTCCAGGAAAAAAGTCGGAATTTCCAGATCAATATAATGAGTTCCTTAAAGATATTAAAAGGTTTCCTCTATGAATTTCAAGGTTATAAATATATACAAAATCCAATCTGGTATATTTTCATAACGCTAAAGTATATATGTATAACCGAGATAATTAGTCATGTGCAAAAGAATTGTGCGCGAGAAATAAAACGCGCCAGTGATCGAAGGCCAGCGGAATTCGTGTAAAGTTAGCTCTAAGAGGTAAAAGATAATGACCGCAGAAGTTAAGTTGGATATTTCCCCCATGTATGAAGGGGAACGCATCAGGAAAGAGGACCTGTGGGTGGAGATGGGCGGCCCGAAAGCAGATGGATTCGAGCTAAGCATAGCAACACTTATGGATCAGATCGAGGATGGAAAGGTGAATATCATCGGTCCCGACCTCAAAGATATCAAAGAGGGCTCAACCATACCCTTCGGAATGAGCTTCAAGGTTGGCGGTGAGAAGGTCGAGAAGGACCTGGAATCAATCATCGAGAGGCGCAATCATTCCCTTCTCTCTTATATCAGCGGCTTAATGCACCTGAATCAAAGGTACGACATCTGGATGAGACTGGGCAAAAGTTTGCAGAAGAAGGGTGTGACCTCGTGGGAACAGATATTCAAACCGGTCATCGAGCTGTACAAGGCTGAGATGCCCTTCATAGAGAAAATGGAGGTCACGGTGGTTACCGATCCAGCAAAGGTGAAAGAGGAACTTGCCAGTGCCATGACCATCTACAAGGCTCGTGATGAACGCGCCAAGGGGCTGCACGATGAGGATGTCGATGTATTCTATGGATGCACTCTTTGCCAAGCATTTGCTCCTACAAGCTCATGTGTAGTAACTCCTGATAGGCCATCCCTATGTGGTGCTATCACCTGGTTCGATGGACGCGCTGCGGCCAAGGTAGATCCAGAAGGACCCCAATTTCCGATACCTAAAACAGGGCTTAAGGACGCAATTGCTGGTGAGTATGAAAGCGTCAACGAGGCAGCTGCAAAGAGATCTGGTGGTGAGTATAATATCATGAAGCTATATACCTTCTTCGACGCCCCTCATACCTCCTGCGGATGCTTCGAGACCATAGGTTTCTACATACCTGAGGTTGACGGCATAGGATTAGCGGATCGTGATTTCAAAGGCTCAGCTCCCAACGGATTGCCTTTCTCGACCATGGCAGGACAGACTGGCGGCGGCAAGCAGGTTGTGGGATTCCTGGGGATAGGCATTCTGTACTACTTCTCATCTAAGTTCTTGCAGGCAGATGGCGGCTGGAGAAGGATCGTATGGATGTCCAAGAATCTCAAGGAGAGAGTAAAGGAAGGAATTCCAGAGGAGATATATAGCAAGATCGCTACTGAAGAGGATGCTAGAGATATCTCCTCCCTCAAAGAGTTCCTACTCGAGGTCGACCATCCGGTCGTAGAAGGTGTTGTGAGACCTGTCGATGACAAGAAGATTACTGAAGGGTGGAAGTTAGAGGAAGTCACCGATGAGGATAAGCAAAGGGTCATCTCATTCATCGAGGAAACCGGGGGAGAGTTCACGTCCTCAGATATACGTTCCAAGCTAAGACTGAGTGAAGGACAACTGATGCAAGTAGTCGAGGTATTGCAGGAAGAAGGCATTCTAGAATGACCCTGAATTGCAGAGGAAGAAATGCTTAACCGAAACTGAAGTTAGAGAGGCTGCAATTTATTGCAGCCTCCTTTGGCCCTAGTTTCAATAACAATGAGCTTTTAGCTGGCTATGTCGTCGAATGTCGTCGGTTTTCAGAAAAACTAACCGAGTGTGATCAAAGGGTTTACTATGTATAAAGTAGTCGGATTGGACGGGAACGAAGTGATAAATGCTGAAAGCTTCTGCGAAGCTTTAAAGTTTTTTCATGAACATTGCATTAGGCCTATCGCTCAAGGTAAAACATTCCGAAACTCAGAAACAACGTGTTACATTGAAGCAAAAGGGGGAAACAGCAAATGCTCGCATGTATCCCACATCCCGCATGTCTCT
>NZ_DAIK01000033.1:0-8562 GCF_002496085.1 Methanosaeta sp. UBA458
TCGTTGTCATGTCCACGAAATGCAAGAAATCCCTGATATCGGGACCCGTCACACTTTTTGCGGTTATAATTTCCATTATCTTTTCCATCTTCTCCATATGCTCATCACCTGCTATATCCCAGGTAGCTATGGCCCCTGATTTTCAGGCAGTAGATCTTGATGGGAAAAATGTCTCCCTCTCTGGCTATCGAGGAGAGGCAGTCCTTCTCCATATCACAAACATAGAAAATCCCCTCTGCAGGGAGTGCGAGAATGCTCTTGATGCCCAGACCAACCAGCTCTCTCAGCTTGCCGAAATGGATCCCGGCGTGAACATCATAACCCTCAATGTGCGGAAGAATTCCTACTCATTGGATGGGCGAGAACTAGCAGAAGGATGGTGGAATGCCAATATCACCGGGCCCTGGATTGAGGACTTTGACCCGTATCCCCTCACCGGCAAGTACATCGACTACTCAACTTTAGAGGGAGGATTTGCCAATCCCACCCTGATCTTGATCGATAAAGAGGGAAATGTGGCAGGTCTCTACCACGTCTATCAACTGGGCAAGGGGGAGATAGACGGTATCCAGAGTGCTGAGTCGTTGAAAAGCGACCTGGAGAGAATAGAGGCAGGCGAAGCCTCCGGATTTGAGGGAATCGCCTCCCGCCAGGGCATAAACTATCTGGGCATGTTCGCCCTGGGAATTGTCACCTCCCTCTCCCCCTGCTCCATAGCGCTTCTCCTGGCCATGTTCTCCTATGTTATGACCGCCCGCAGGAAGGACGAGTATCTGAGAAAGACAGCCTCGGCATCAAAAGAGGGCTTTATGATCGGCATAGCCTTCACTCTGGGCATGGCGGCGGTATTTTTCATCGTGGGTTTTTTCCTCTCGGATATCGGCGTTTTCATCCGCCAGGCCCGCTTCTTTGACCTGGCTGCGGGTCTTTTGATGATCATCCTGGGGATAAACATCATCAAGCCCATTGGGGAGATCATCGAGCCGGTGCGCTCACGCCTTTCTTTTGGCAGAGGCAATTCCGATGCGATTGATGAGGAGACGATAGCAGAGAAGAAGGGGATCATGGAGAGACTGGTTTCAGTCTCTATGAACCTCTTCCGGTACTCGGCATTCATCGGTGCCTTCACTCTGGGGGTCTTCTTTGCCCTGGGATGGGCCCCATGTGCCGTGTCCCTGGTCTTTCCGGTGCTCATCTGGCTTATATCCCAGGACGTGACCCCTTTGGGCGGAGCCCTGATGCTCTTTGTCTTTGGGGTGGGCCATGGAGTGCCGGTGATTCCCATCGCCACCTTCTCCAGAGCTGTGGGCGGGCAGATCGGTGAGAAATACATCGCCGCGGGGAAGCACATTACAAAGATATTCGGTCTGGCGGTAATCGTCATCGGATTGATCTATGCGGTGAGGTATCTGGGGTTCAAGATGTGGTGAGATAAGGTGGCTTGCATGTCAGGCTATGCTTCTTCTCAACGTCGCCAATCTTGGGAAGCTGGGCGGAGATGCAGTCGCCCAGCAATCGCAATCGTTCGGCGAAGAAGCATCAACTGGTTACAGCGAATATTGGTCTAAAATTTCTAATCTGCAAAGAAGTCAAACAGCGCTCCCCGCAGCAAGCTGCTGGATATACATTCAAAAACAATCATTTTTGCAGCAATTGCTCCGTAGCATTCAAAATATTACCTGCATTAAAGTCACCAGACACAAATAGCGTATCAATGGAATCCTTCTGTGAAGCTTCTTCTGTGATTTTAAGAAATCCTATCAATGTCTTAAAGTCTATGTCTTCCTGCAGGGATGAATATTCGGCTTTCAGATAATCCATTATCTTGCATGCCGCAATGCCAAAATCCGCTTGTATTTCAATAAGTCGCGATTTATGGCGATCATACAATTTAACTTCAAATTGATTTTCAGATGTCCTTAGTGTCTCAATCTTGTCCTTTTGCTCAATAAACACTATCATTCCAATGAGCAATGAGGTTATACTTGCTCTAATTTGCAGCCTCACAGATGGACAGAAGGGCAAGGCAGGAAGGCATCTCAATATATCTTCAGAGAGTTCCTGTAATGCAAAAGCCTCCCAGTTTGTGAGTTGCCCTTCATTAAATTTTGTAATTTGGTTTGAGCTGATTTGGTACCCACCCTCAAGGAAACGAACACCCTCATGTATCGGCACTAGATAGAAAATATCAGCAATATCTTTGACGTCCGAAATCGCTTCAATAACGATATCCAGTGAAGCTTCTGGGTAGATTGGATCCTTTACGGAAAATGCCAGCGGCATGTAACAAAGAGGATGTTTTATATATGCATCGATAGGGGGTATGATGATCATGCCGTATTCTTTGAGATGAGCGTTTACATCCTGGATGCGATTGAGCATTTCCTGTCTCTTTTGCTGTCTTCTTTTCCTAATATATTGCATAATATTTCGTTGTGGCGTCTTGGGTGGTTCTATTATCCAAACATCTAGTAGATCGGCGAGGATTTCGTAGTTCTTTACTTCAGAAATATCCAACTCACTGACGTCAAAATAGTCGGGTACATTCTCAAAAAGCTGATTAAAGATGCTGTGCATCTCCGGAAGATATTTGACGGCACATAGGAAATTATGGACTGCCAATCGTCCTATTCTTTGTTTACGTACATCCTGGAAATATTCAAATATTTGTAATAGGAAATTTTGTAAACTAGTTGACCACTTATTGGTAGTTCCTTTAAGCGCCTTGCTCAAATGCACCGGAGCCTGAGAAGGAGGATCTGGCAAATATCTCAGCAAGTCCATCAATCTGTCTGGGAGTTTTCCTCCGTCGAAGGCCTTTTGAAAGTCAAATTTTTTGCCCACAAGGATATTCTGTAAACCTTTTGAGAAGGCCTTTACAAAACACAAGCCATCATTTCGGAGATTATACCAAGATTTTTCATATATATAATAGCTATCCGATAGATAGTAATTATCTACTATGTGTTTCCATATCAAATTCTTTTCAATATCAGATTTGAATGGCAGATTCCCTTTGGGGATATTTTTTCGAGAATCGTCAATGGATGGCGTTAGGCCAGATGGCAAGAACCAAATGCCCTGAGATTGATAACTTTCACAAAAAGGAATACTAGATCTCAACTTATTGAAACGCTGTACTGCCTGTTCATTGATACTTTGACTTTCATCTGAATCAGTGAAGAATTCGATGTAAAGCGTATCGTCTGAAACATTCAATTCAATACAATTAACATGAAGTTTAAGATAGCCCAGAATATTCTCTTTATTTTGTGAAAACCATTTCATATATGCGGGTCCATCGTATCGATAAAATCCCTGCGCAAAGATGGAAAATGCGTCTAATGAATAATTAAATATTTTCATGTCTGAGATGTAATTGTCAAAAATATTTGTCCAAGTTGAAACGTGGATATTGCATAACGAACACCAGTCAAACAAGCGACCCATATCATCAGGAGTTTCTTGCAGTTTTTTTGATGGGATGTCTAGTATGATATAATTTAAGAAATCCCTGACTAAATCGAGGCCTCTGTCTGATTCAACGATTTGAGACGCAATCTCTGTTAACTTTTTGAAATTTTCTTTATTCTCACCAAGAATCCCGATCATCTTGGTTAATATGTCTACCTTGATGACTGGAGCAAATTTTAAAATTAATGGTAAAATACCGCTAGGACCAAATAACTCGTATGCCTCGTCGAACAAGCTTTGATTTACTTGAAAGAATTTACGTTCTCCCGCTTCGAAGATTCCATCAACAATGGCTAAAATAATATTGAGATCATTTTCCTTTGCTTTTTCAATCAGACCATTCATAAATAGTTCTTTATCCAAGTCGTCTTTGCTTAAAGCATTGGAGACAAATACAGGAATGCGTTCAAGTGGAATAGCTCCAAAAACTGCCAGAGCTGTCTTGCAAGGATTTGGATATCCTTCATGGAGTATATGAGTGAGGTGATCTGAACGAACCCAGTGAAGGCCAGTAAGAATTCCGTCCACTAAATCAATGTACTCCCCGGAAAGAGACATCAATACCTGTTGCGGATCATCCGTTAACTGAATGTCTACCAACAATTTGTCAACTGCGACGGGTGCTCCAAGCGAATCTGCCAGTGATATTCTTCGCAATATTTCAACTTTGGCGGGATCCTCGCCTTGTTCGGAGAATTGCTTTAATTGATCCCGAAGTCGTTCTTCAAGCATGTGACCATGTGTGAGCAAGTAAACATATTCCATTAATAAGTGGGGCTCACCAATTTTCTCATAAGCCCATTCAGGTGAGCTGATCGATTCGTGGAGTCTCCCTTTTGATCGAAATGCCTCGAAAATTTGTTGTGCTTCATCTAGAATCAAAATTGGCTCAATTATCTCGTAATTTGTCAAACACTCCCTTGCAAAACGATGCCAATCTTCATTGCGTACTGATATCAAAACCTGAACTCCTAAAGCGGCACATTCCTGTGCGACGAATGGCCAAAATCGCGTGCTCCATCCAGCATTATCAATTAGAAGAAAAATAGGCACGCCCAGATTCGCTCTGAAACGAAGGTGATCACGAATAAGCTCAACGTGTTCCTGTGATTCGGCAACTCGAAGAATAAAGGTGTTTTCCGCTGGCCATTTTTCGTATGCATACCGATATAAAAGTGATGATTTGCCTTGTCCGCTTGAAGATCGAAGGATACAAATCTTTGAGGAATTGATTGCCTTATCAATTCTTTCAAGCCAAATTGGCCGTCTAACATCAACGTTAGATGCAATATGCCCCTGTCTTGTTCTCTTTCCTTCAAAGAAATCCTCGATATTCGCATCTGAATCCCATGAGATTCTATCAATAAGACCACGTCCGTATCCTTGCCACTCCACCTCTCGTGACAAAGGTTCCCCAACGTTCGCTCGAACACCCTCAAGATCCGTGCGATTTATCGTCTTTCGATCCTTGGCCCAATCCAGAAATTTGGCGACAAGCGCCGAGATGTAAGTTTCAACTGCTTCGCTTCCTATATTAAAAGAGTCAGCTACGGCAGGTCTAAGTTTCCTCCAAATTTGATCTTCTGACATCGAGACGATGCATAATCTGCTAGCAAGAGCGTCGGCTTCAGTGGTAGATGCCCCTATTTGATGGCACAATTTACGAAACATTTCCTCAATAATTTTTTTATCTCTTGGTGGCAGAGACTCTATTTGAGCCAATTTTTCTAGGTCACCTTTTAGCTGAAAATTCACCACGAGAACGAAATGACAATTTGGATTTAACCGATAAATTTCTAGAAAATTCTCAATTGGACCTTTAGAATTTTTATAACTTTTAAGCTGGCTCCACTTCCACGGTTCTTGTGAGGTCTTGACTTGGATGTATTCATCCTCTAAACGCAATCCAAGAAGATCCAAATCTTCAATTCCCTCAAGTCTAATCGATCCATACGCATTATCATCAGCGTAGAGGTCAAAAGCGCGAAGAACAGAATACAGTATTTGATACTTGATACCTCTAATATTTGCCGCTCCGTGGTAACGTGCTCTAAAAATCGCGTCAATATCTGAACTTATGACCTCCTCGTCAGCCTGTGCATCTCTTTTTCTTGTTTTAGTAGACATAGGCCATCCTGTTTGAATACTTATCCGTTCCATTACATCACACTAAGTTGCACATATCTCTTTCGGGTTTTTTAATCTATTTAAAAAACTCAAATATAGTTTTTCCACAATTTTTAAACTGTCATCTTTTCTGAATAACACGAAATGCTTCACGAGCCTTACTGAAAACTATGAGACTGTCCCCCAAAGAAGATCTCATCGAGCACAGGCTAGCAGTGCAGGCTCATGCTTAAGCAGTCATCACTCGGAATTATGGATGGCGAAGGAACCGATAGAAAATAGCATAAAGATCGATCGATGGATGTCTGCAATTATTGAAACATCCAATCCGTAATCATCCAGGCGACATAGCAGGAGATGGAGAGATCCCACGTCCCTACTACCGCCAGAATTTTTTCCATTCCCAAAATAGAACCGGCCAAAACACAAGACCGACCCAAAGGAAGTTAATGGCAGATTCATTCTCCAAGGCTCTCCCTGGCCAGATACCTCAATCTTTCTAGTATGTCCCTGGCCCTCTGCACGCTGTCGCACTGGGAGAGGTCCTTGGGATTGCAGCAGGCCAGAAGGTCCATCATCCTATCCGCCAGGGGGAAAAATCCCTTCTCCTCCAGGCTCTGCAGCAATAGGGCTGCTCGATGGTTGAAATCCCGGCACTCAGAAGATTGGGTGATCTTTTGGTGACTTATGCAGAGATTCTCGATCTCCTGCAGGATCTCTAGATCTCCATATTGCTTTGCCATCATCAGGGCAAATGGCAGACAGGAGATTTTAATGTAACCGGCGCCCAACAGAACTTCAGCACAAATCCGCCTCCTGCGCCAAAAAGCATTAAAGCGATAAAAGAAAAACTGGCCCTGGCATAGGCCGGGATGATTTTCATGATCAATGTATCAATCGATAGAGAGGGCTGCATAAGCTGCGGTCAGTGCTGGGGGGACTGCCCCGATCTCTTCGATGAGAGTGAACAGGATGGCAAGAGTCAAATCGCCGAGAAGTTCCGCATAGCTGGGAAGCTGGATGAGGGAGTCGCTTTTGAGGATCAAGAGGAATGCGCAAAGAAGGTGGCAGAGGAGTGTCCCTCTCAGGTGATAGGCGTGAGCCCTCCGGCAATGGGCTTCGATCCCATCTGACCCACTTTTTATCACGCCTCCATCCAGCCAGACAAAATGCTGATTTACAATGGAGGCACCCGATCATCAGATGAAATCAGACTCTGCTTCCAGTTCGGCAGGAAAAAAGAAAGTCCTGTTCCTGTGCACTCACAACTCCGCCCGCTCCCAGATGGCGGAGGGGCTCCTGCGGGCCATGTACGGCGATCGATATGAGGCCTATAGCGCCGGGGTTGATCCAACGGCAGTCGACCCCCGCGCGGTGCGGGCTATGAGCGAGATCGGCATTGATATCTCCGGCCAGCGCTCCAAATCCACCCAGGAATTTCTGGATACGGTCTTCGACCAGGCGGTCACAGTATGCGACCGGGCCAGACAGGCCTGCCCCATCTGCAGCACAGAGATTGAGCTTCCCGCCCGGACGCCTCGAGCTAGAGAGGTCATCCACAGAAGCTTCCTGGATCCGGCGGCTACAAGAGGATCGAAGGAAGAGGAGATGCAGGCCTTCAGAAAAGTGAGAGATGAGATGAAGGATTGGATCTCTCAGACCTTTGGGGATGACGGCAGGACTCTTTTTTCGCCCTAATTCGCCTGCAATATTTCTATTTCGTTTCTCCTTCTGCAAACATCACAATGCCAACCAGTTGGCCAGATATCCGACCGCAACCGCTATTGTGATGATGGTGAGCACAAAGGCTGCCAGCATCTTCCTTTTGAATATGGCGGAAAGGAGGGTCAACTCAGGGATGCTCGCGCCCGCTCCGCCGATGACCAGGGCCAGCACCGCTCCCGTGCCCATCCCTTTCTCTATGAGGGCCAGGCCGATGGGGATCATGGTCTCCGCCCGGATGTAGATGGGGACGCCTATGATTGCCGCCACGGGAACAGCAAAGGGATTTCCCGATCCGGCGATGCTTGATATCAGCTCCGTGGGCACGAATCCATGAATGAAGGCACCAATGCCCGCTCCCAAGAGGAGATAGGGTACGAGCTGGCGGAATAGGCTGAAAGCGAATCTTGCCGAGCGCTGCACTCTCGATTTTGCATCCTCAGCCTGCTCACAGTCGCAGCAGCCTCTCACCGCGGCCACGGATTTAACCTGTGCTGCGAATCCCAGACTGTCAAGCATCAGGCCGATTACGATTGCCGCCAGGAAGGTGACGGAAAAGTAGAGAGCAGTTATCTTCCAGCCCAGGAGGATGATGAACAGGGATATTATCACCGGATTGAGCAGGGGCGAGGCAAACAGGAATGCCATTGCAGATGCGAAGGGCACGCCCGCATTGAGCATCCCCAGGAGGAGCGGAATGGTCGAGCAGGAGCAAAATGGAGTTAGCGCACCAAAACCTGCTCCCAGAAAGCTGCCCAGAATTCTGTGCCGCCCACCCAGGGCCTTCTTTATGGTTTCATCAGGCACATACTCCTGGATCAGGCCCACGAGAAAGGTTATCCCTATGAATAATACTATCAATTCTACTGCAATCTCTATGAAAAAGCTCATAGCCGTCGCTAGGTTGTCATAGAACATCTCATCCCACCACCTAAAAATCTTTTTATTTTATCTTCTTCAGCTCTCGGGCCTGCTTGATCATCTCATTGACAGCGCTGTCTGCCAGGCGGTAATAGGACCATTTGCCATCCTTTCGCTCTCTGACCAGTCCTGCCTCTCTGAGAATGGATAGATGATGGGAGGTGGTGGACTGAGGCTTATCAAGAGCAGTCATGATCTCGCAGACGCACAGCTCTCCTTCCTTCAAGAGCTTCACAATCCTTAGCCTGCAGGGATCGGCAACGGCCTTGAAGACCTCCACCTCTCCTTCCGGGCCATCAATGTCGATCGCCTTCATCA
>NZ_DAIK01000155.1:0-7200 GCF_002496085.1 Methanosaeta sp. UBA458
AAGGGCGAGGCCTCGAAGATCGCTCGAGAGCTGGGTTTGAGCGTGGTGGTAATGGGGGATGTCATCCGCCAGGAGGCGGCCCGGCAGGGTTTGGAGCCGACCGACCAGAACCTGGGCCGGATAGGCAATGCCCTGCGGGAGAAAGAAGGGGCGGAGGCCATAGCCAGAAAGACGCTAAAGATGGCTCGAAAGACGGGAAGAGACCTGGTTGTGGTAGACGGTCTGCGCTCCGGAGCGGAGGCGGAGTTCTTTCGATCCCAGGCAGATGAGTTCTACTTAATTGAGGTCTGGGCAGCAGCAGATGCCCGGCTGGGGCGGCTGGAGAAGAGGGGGCGGCCGGACGATCCGAAGGTATGCGGAGAGGTGGGGGGCAATGCTTCTGCTGAAGGCCAGGCAAAAAGCAATTCTGCCACCGCTCTAGAGGAGAGGGAGTGCCGGGAGAAGGGCTGGGGATTAGCTCGGGCCATGGAGAGGGCGGATTACCGGATAGACAACTCGGGAAGCCTGGAGGATCTGCGCCGGAAGGTGGTGAAGCTCGTGGGGGAGATTGAAAAGGGCGTCAGCGGAGAGTCAATGGTGGGCTGATCAAACTCGACCGTTATGTCTGCATCACTGCTATCCTTTTCTTCTCCCCGAGCGAAAGAGCCGAACAGGCCTATTCTCTTAACGCCAAATCTCTTCTCAATTTCTTGCTCGTGCCCTCTCACGATATCAAAGATATTCATAATGGTGTCATTTAATCGTTTGCTGGCAAAGATTAAAAATCTGCCTAATGGGATGCTTCACATCATCATGCCCAACTTTGTGAACTCTCCATCACCGCTAAATCATACTGGAGTTATGCATCGCCGAATCCGCAGAATGTACGCTATCGCTCTTTGATACCTGGCAGAGCCGCTCTACCCCGTTGATCTCCTGGATGAAACCCGCTACTGCCGGAGGCACCAGCCTCTCCCAGTCTCCTCTCTCCCGCATGAGAGCGCGGATGGCCGATCCGGAGTACACATCCCGCTGATACAGGGGGGGCTTTTTCACCTCAACCCCCGCCTCGGAGAAGAGCCGGATGACCAGGGGGTTGTTGGAGTAGACCAAGTCAAAGCAGGGCACCATGGACTGCAGATGTGAGACCCACAATGAGTTGCGGTTGATATCCTGCAGGGTGGTGACGATACACCTCTTCCGCAGCTCCCCTTTGCCCAGCGCGGCATAGATCATCTCCATCCTCTCCCCGCTGGTGAAGGGGTTCTCCGGGCCATGGCTCTCCTGGGCGCTTCCGATCACTATCACTATCTCATCAACCTCTCGTGCGATCTCCTCTAGAACTGCCTGATGGCCGAGGTGATAGGGCTGAAATCGCCCAATGTAAAGCCCGCGCATAGCCTTGACCTTCCTTTCTGGCCTATTTTCCGATGACTTTCTTTCCGATGAGCTTTATGGCGCTCTCTTTATTGGGGCCTATGGGCGAGCCGACCACAATCTGGGTGACTCCGGTCGATAAAAGCTCGTCTATCCTTGCCCTGCAGTCTGCAGGCGCTCCAGATATGGAGAAGGCCTCGGTCATCCTCGGGGTCACGCCATCCATCGCCCCTTTGAAGTCGAATCGGGAGATAGCGTCCGATATGGCCTTGGCCTCATCCATTCCTATGCCGTGCCTCTCCAGCACGTTCTCGGGCGACCCGGCAACGATGAAGGCCACCACTATCTTGGAGGCATTCACCGCTTTGGCCGGGTCCTTGTCGGCGCTGAAGCTGGCATAAGCGCATACCTGGACGTCCTCAGGCTTGCGTCCTGCCTTTTCAGCTCCCGCGCGGATCATGGGCACAGCGAACTTGAAATCATCGGGATGGGAGGCATTGATCAGAACACCGTCGCTGATCGCCCCGGCCAGCTCCAGCATCTTGGGACCCTGAGCGCCGATATAAATTGGTATCTTCGAGGTGGTAAAGGACATTTGAGCCCCCTTGAACCCCGCCTGGCTGACCTGCTCTTTAGCCAGGAAGGCTCTGATCGCCAGGACAGTCTCCCTAACCCTGGAGAGGGGCTTGTCCCAGTCGATACCCATCTTATCGAATGTGGCCTTGTCACCGGGACCTATGCCCAGGATTGCCCGCCCGCCGGAGAGCTCGTTTATGGAGGCGATGCTGGAGGCAGTGATGGCCGCATTCCTGGTGTAGGGGTTGGTGACGCCCGTTCCGAGCGAGATCTTATTGGTCAATAAAGAGAGTACTGCGAGGGTAGTCCAGACATCCCTATTATTGTAGTGATCTGTGATCCAGATATTTCCAAATCCAGCATCCTCTGCCAGCTTCGCCATATAGCCGATCTTCAGTACCGATTCATCGGGAACGAACTCTATTCCAAACAACTCAAATCTCCTCCAGCTCGATGCGATCTTGAGCCTTCAGGCAAAAAGCCTCGCTGGCATTTCCCTGGTTGATCGCAATTTCTGCAAAGCCATGGCTCCCCAGGGTTATAAGTGGTTCGATCCTCCGCCCTTCGGCATAGGTTCTCGCCCTCTTCAGCCTGACTCCCTTGAGCATCATATCCTGGGCGGGAAGCCTCTGCAAGTTCAGGATGAGGTTGCCGAAACGGTCGACATAAATGATTGTGGCCTCAAGGCCGTGAGCAGTCTTTTTTGCTTCGCCAAAATCAAGGTCCACAGGCAGGACCCTGGGACCGAGGCTTGCCGGTGGCTGGCCAGCGGCGATGAGGGCCGCAGCGGGGGCGAACACATCCCTGCCGTGAAAGGTGCTGGAGGCCCCAGGATGGGGGGTGATCTCATAGGCCACCGGCCTTCCCAGGGAGCGAGCGGCGGGAATGAGAAGGCCATTGTCAGGTCCTGCGAACATCTGGCCGCCGCTCTCCACCACCAGGCTCCGCCTGGCTGTCCCCACCCCAGGATCGACCACTGCAATATGAATGGTTCCAGGGGGAAAGAACCTGACCGTGGAGAGAAGAGCAAACGCCCCCGCCCTCACATCCTGTGCGGGGATGTCATGGGCAATATCCACGAAGGTTATCTTGCCAGCGATATTTCCTGATTTGCCCTGCAGCCGGGAGAGGATCACCCCCTTCATCTGAGCGGGATAAAAGGAGCCAAAGTCGGAAAGAAGGGTTATGATCAAGATCTATCTCCTCTTTCTCGCTCCTTTCTTCTCTTCATCCTGGCTTTCAGGCATTCAGCGTTGTTTCTGCTTTCACGGGCTTTATCGCTTCCACTATATTGATCCCCCTTCTTTCCAGCTCCCGCATGAGATCGCTATAGGCTTCATCCTTGAAGGCCTCCTCCGGAGCAACAATTCCCTTCTTCTTGATCCTGCCCTGGGCCAGAAGCCTGGCGGCAATTGCTGCGGAGGAGCTGGTCACCCTGGCCATGGCAGATATGCCGTTTTTGCTGTCTGCGCCCGTCCACATGAAGTATTCGGCCTGCTCATCCCTTCCCCAGGCAGTGTTCCACATGACGCAGACGTCCTCGTCACCGGGCAGGGGTCTGAGCTTCGGCTCTATCAAATTCAAGAAGAAGTCCCGGGGGGAGACGGACTGACTAGCATAATTTATAGGAGCAATATCCAAGAGGCCGCACTCTTTCAGGGTGTCAATGGCCTGCCAGTGGCCCGGCCAGCGAACCGTCTTCTCAGAGAAGCTCTCCATATGGTTGTGGGTGTACAGGAAGCTGGGCATCCCTGGGGTGATGGCACACTCCAGCTGCTCATCGATTCCGCATTCCTGGAACCGGAAGCTCTCCCGTCCTGAGGTTGCCGCCACCTCTACCACCTGGCCGTTCTCCAGCACCCTGACCCTGACCATGTACTCGCGCAGAACATGATCAAAGGACCAGGTGATCATATACTGCAATGGGTGGCGGGCCGCTGCCTCTCGGCAGGGAATCCCGCCCACCCGGGCCACCGCCCTTTTGGCTCCCACCTTTCTGATTCCCTCGCCCAGGGTGACATTGGAGAGTCCAGGGGCAAATCCCATGCCATCCAGAAGGGCAACACCGCTATCAATAGCCTTTTTGTGCAACGACTCGCCATAATCGTCCAGGGTCATGCCCGTTGGTGCTGCCAAACCCTCCTTCTCATAGGGATCCGGTCGGCGGTGATACTCCTCCAGGATGTCCACAGCATCCAGGCCTGCGCCTATCGCCGTCTCCACCGCTCTATAGCTACTCCTTCTCTCGGGAAGGGCGATGATCCCAATATCATACTCTTGCATCAGCCTTCTGGATTCCCTGGGGTCGGAGATATCGATGAGGTGGGGTACAACTCGGTCGCTACCTATCCAATCAAGGGTCTTTTGCAGTGATCTCTCTCTTCGGCCAGCGATTCCCACCACATCGGCTCCGCCGTACCTGGCCAGATCCCAGGCCACCGCCGAGCCGATTCTTCCCGTGCCTCCCAGGACGAGCGCCTTCAACTCTCCTCCTCTCTGTTACCTATCAGAATTAGATTAGCCGTCATTTGGATCTTCTCCCGGGATGGATCATCCTTCCAGCAGCTGGACATCTGCTTTTCTGGATACCTTCAGTTCATCTTTGCCCTGATAACTATTTATGGTTCCGGTGATCCTCACCCGCGTATCCTTCTGAAGCTGAGCTGATAGCTCCTTTGCCCCAGAGCTGGCGGGAATGAAAACGGGCATTGCTGTCGAATCCAGGTTTAAGATCAGATTGCCGCCGCTCCTGGTATTCTCTGCGCTTGTGATCCGGCCGTCCAGAGTGATGAGAGGGGAGCGGGAATTCTCCCCGGATCCCATATCCCCAGAGGCAGGGGTATAGCTCTCCTCGGGGCTGAAGGCCCAGAAGGCGGCTGCCAGTGAGCCTAGTGCCATGAAAAGCAATACCACTACTATCTTCTCCTCCTTTTGCATCCTCATAATCATCATCTTCAGGCATAGCCAAGGCTAGCAGAATCCTAAGAAAAATTATGTTAAAAATAAGTTAATTTATTTTTTCTCTTCAGGCTTGGACCCAAAGCGCTCCTGCCAGCCCTTCTCCAGATGCTCCAGGCAGATGTCGCATACTCCCTTATAGGCTCCCTCAGGATAGGTCAGGTTATGCACCGGAGCCTTGATGGGATAAAGTGTTGGACGAGCACGGGTACATAGATCGCAATCAGCCATATTAGATTCATCTCCTACGCATGGGTGTAGGTTTTTCTCATTGTTGAACTTTTCTGTTGAAAGCGCCATTAATACTGCACCAATCCTCCCTCTGCCTTGACCTTTAAAACCGCCCTCTCGAACACAAACAGGCTCAGTGGAAGCAGCACGATCGAGAACAGGACCAGGCTGAGCAACTCCGGAGCCAGCTCGCCGATGGAGTACCCCTGCAAGAGAGCATGCCTCATGCCATTGACCGAGTAGGTGATGGGCAGGATGTGAGAGATGCTCTGCAGCCAGGACGGGAATACCTCGATGGGAAAGAGGACCCCTCCAAAGAGCTCAGAGGTGCCCATCAGAAGCATGTTAATCGGGTCTCCCCGTTTGAAGACCATTATGAAGCTGGCCGAGAGTATTCCTATGCTGCTGAAGCATATTATAGTGAGGACCAGGATCAATAGCGCGCCTCCAACATTGGCCTGAGTCATATCCACTCCTAAGAGTATGCCTATGACCAGATAGAGCAGCACCCGGAAGGAGGCGAAGATGAAGTTCCACAGGGATGACAGGGCGATGATGCTCGATGTGCTGGTGGGGGTCACCAGCATGGCCTCTAAAGTTCCCATCATCTGCTCATCTCGCACGCTCTCGGAAAAGCTCCGGAGCGAGATCATCAGATATCCGGAAAAGGCCATGCCTATGAGGACGAAGGAGAAATAATCCCCTCCATAGGGCTCCAGGTACTTGGCTGCCCCATCTCCTATCAGCTTGGCGATGAAGTAGTAGGTCAGTATATTGAAGAGCATGAAAAACAGCCTTAAGAAGAAGTCGAACTTGTAGCTCAACTGCAACATATAGCCCTTCTTGATGAACCAGAATGCCTTCTCGAAGATCATATTCCCCTCCTTCTGCCTATTCCCCGCCCTCTGCTCTTCTGCCGGGGGATGTTTACTGGAAATGGCGTCGACTGCTCATCTAGCGATGCCTTGCCGGTATAATGGCTGAAGACATCGCCCAGAGTGCAACCCTGGGAAAGACCGGCCTTCAGCTCCAACGGGCTCCCATTTGCCTTGATCTTCCCCTCATCCAGTATGGCCACTCTATCGCAGAGCTCCTCCGCTTCATCCAGCTGATGAGTGGAGATGAATATGGTCTTGCCCTTCTCTGCCACGATTTTCTCCTTGATGAATTTCCGCAGGTTCCTTGCCGCTCCCGGGTCCAGGCTTCTGGTCGGCTCGTCCATAAAGAGGACTGCAGGATCGTTTAAAAGCCCCCGGGCGATGGCCATCTGCTGCTTCATGCCCGCAGAGTAGCTATAGAAGGGCTCATCTGCCCGGTGTTTGAGCCGGACCACATCCAAAAGCTCCTCTGTTCTTGACCTGACGACGCTCTGAGGAAGATTGTAGAGAGTGGCAAAAAACTGCAGGTTCTCTCTGCCCGATAGCCTCCAGTAGAAGCTCCTCTCATCGGTGGTCACAAAGCCCAGGGACTCCCTTGCCTGCTGACCCTCTTTCACCACATCATAGCCATTTACATATGCCTCTCCCTCTGACGGAAGAATAAGGGTGCACAGTATCTTGATCAGAGTGGACTTGCCCGCTCCGTTTGGACCGAGAAGGCCATAGACCTCCCCCTCTTGAACTTTGATGTTGACTCTATCCAGCGTGGTCAGAATATCTCTATTTCCGGATCTTCTTATGGCATCCAGGAATCCTCTATACAGCACAAAACTCTTGGTTAAATCCCGTGTCTCGATTGAATACATCCATTATCTCTCATCTGTTTATCGATCGGTATGGAACCGCATAAATTATCTAATTTTTTTCGTTATATTTAAGATTGATTCTAAGATTGCCCTGATGAAGGCAGTGCTGGGGATTGCAGGCATATTCATTCGCTGGAATTCCATGGACTATGCGGACAGCCCGGAGAGCTTGGTCTCCACTATAAAGGAGTTCAAGGTCGACCAGGCAATGCTATCTCAGATGCAGAACGCCGGCATGTATCTGCTCAAGATTGCAGGAGTAATGTGATTGGGCATAGATAACTGAAGGCTCTTCGCTGAATTATGTGGGTGAGTCCAGGCAGAGAATATGGCCT
>NZ_DAIK01000155.1:7233-14300 GCF_002496085.1 Methanosaeta sp. UBA458
GGTCAGAGCATAGCGGTTCACCACATAGGCGAAAAGATACAGAGAATTTCCGATGCAAGTTCACCCATAACAACAGCGAGGAGCCTAACTGAATAACATTGTTACTATTATTCACTCATAGATTTTAATTCATACTACTAATGGAAAGGTTCTTAAAACAACCTGCGAGATTCTACTGCCAAGGTGAAATTCAAATGCTTATCGGATCATCAACCAGGGATTCCATCTCCATGAGATGCCTCCCAATGATTGGATTTGTTGCAGCTGGATTGCTGCTATTATTGCTTTGCACCGCCCAGGCAGACGATGGCGGTGATGGCCAGGTGCTGACCATTGCCGACTATATCGGCGACTGGGGCTACCCATCGCCCTACGGCCATTACTCGCGCGGCCCAGGATATGTGAGGATGAGCCTGATCTTCGACACATTGGTCTGGAAGGACGAAAAGGGCATCATCCCCGCTCTGGCCGAGAGCTGGGAGATGGAGGGAGATGATGCTTATACATTCAAGCTGCGAGAGGATGTCCTCTGGCATGATGGCGAGAGGTTCGCCGCCGACGATGTGGTCTTTACCATCGATTACATTAAAGAGCATCCCTACATATGGGTCTCCTCCGACATCATAAAGACGGCAGAGGCGGTCGACGACTATACAGTCAGAATCAGCCTCAACCAGCCTTATGCTCCTTTCCTGGAACTGGTTGCCGGAACCCTTCCCATTCTCCCGGAGCACATATATGAGGGCGTAGACGATCCCGCAGAGTTTCGGGAGGATTCCGCTCTTGTGGGCACCGGCCCATTCCAGCTGGTGGACTATGACCAGTCCCAGGGAAGCTATCTCTATCAGGCCTTTGACGACTACTACCTCGGCAGCCCCAAAGTGAAACAGCTTAAGTTCGTCAAGGTAAACCTGGAGATGTCTGCGGCCGCTTTGGAGAAAGGGGATGTGAACGCAGCAAACGTGCCTCCTGAGGTGGTAGAGAACCTGAAAGACGAGGGCTTCACCGTGATGCTCTCCTCCCATGACTCTATCACCAAGATCATGGTCAATCACAAGAAGGAGCCTCTATCTGATTCCCGTTTCAGGCAGGCACTTTACTATGCCATCGATCGCCAGGCCCTGGTGGACAATGCCGCTCGCGGCTACGGAGTCCTGGCCAGCCCCGGCCTTTTCGCTGTGGATAACCACTGGTACAATTCCGATGTAGAGCCATACGACTACGACCCGGCAAAGACAGAGGAGCTGATGGAGGAGCTGGGCTACTCCAAGGTGGACGGCTACTTCTCTGTGGATGGGAGTCCGGTCAAACTGGAGATGCTGGTAACCTCAATCAATGAGCGGGCAGGAGAGCTGATACGCCAGCAGCTTGAGGATGCAGGCTTCATGATAAGCCTTCGCACAGTGGATTCCAAGACCCTTGACAGCATGGTTACTGAATGGAAGTTCGATCTGGCTCTAAACAGCCACGGCGGCATGGGTGCAGATCCCGAGATCCTGAAGAGGATGACCGGCGATGGATACACCTTCAACAGCGCCCGCTACACAGAGAACTCGGAGCTCAATGAGCTGCTGGACGGAGAGGTGGCTGAGATAGACGAGCAGAAACGGGAGGATCTGATCGATCGTATTCAGGTGATCCATGCACAGGAGCTGCCGGTTCTTCCCCTATATTACGCTGACACCTACTGGGCGCACGACGGCAGGGTGGAAATGTATTACACCCGGCAGGGAATTGCCAATGGCGTTCCTCTGGCACTGAATAAGCAGATATTTGTCAGCTGAAGGATGTGAATAGAGATGAAATTTGTGATTTGCGGCAAAGGCGGAAGCGGAAAGAGCACCGTCTCCGCTCTTATCGCCCGGGAGATGGCTTCGAGAGGAGAGAAAGTGCTGGTGGTGGACACCGACGAGTCCAATTTCGGCCTCTACAAGCAGCTGGGCCTGCCCCAGCCCAGGGACTTCATGGACTCCCTGGGCGGCAAGAAGGGGCTGGGGGAGCGGTTGATGAAATTTATGAGGTCGGAGGGAAAAGAAAAGCTCTCCATTCTTCAGGAGTTCTCGATAGATGATATACCCCAGGAGCTGATTGTGGGCGAGGATGGCATAAAGCTGGTTGCCATCGGCAAGATCCACGACTACGGCGAAGGCTGTGCCTGTCCCATGGGCGCCCTGGCCCGAGAGTTCATCGAGAAACTGAAAGCGGATGGAATGCAGGTCATCGTGGATACGGATGCGGGAATCGAGCACTTCGGCCGGGGGGTGGAAGCGGGCAGCGACCGGATAGTGGTGGTCATAGACCCCAGCTTCGAGTCGGTGCAGCTATCAGAGAAGATATCGGAGATGGGGGCGAAGATCAATAAGCCGGTCTGCTTCATCCTCAACCGGATGAATGAGGATGCTGCGGAGCTTTCGTCCCTGGTTGACGGGAAGAAGGTCATAGGCAGCGTGCCTTTTGATCGCGATGTCTTCCAGGCATGTCTGAAGGGCAGCCAGGTGCCCCAGCTGGCGGAGATGAAAGAGATCGTGGACCGGCTGCTGGCGGAGTGATCAAGGTATGATTCTGAAGCCGAATCAGAGGTCGCAGATCATGCCTCTGCCGGTAGTGCTCTTATCTACGATCTCTCAAGATGGAGTGCGAAATGCGGCACCCTGGTCCTGTGTGACCCCGGTCCTCCGGCCACTGGATGAGGTGCTGATCGCCTCCTGGCTAAAAAGAGACACATTGGAAAACATCCGCCAGACGGGGGAGTTTGTGATCAATGTGCCAAGAGCTGGGATGGAGGATGCAGTCATGACCTGTGCTAAGAGCTTCCCCCCAGAGGTCGACGAACTCAAGGAAGCGGGTCTAGTGGCCAGACCCTCAGTCAAGGTCAAGCCACCAGGAATCGAGGGCTGCCTGGCCTGGGCTGAATGCACTGTGGAAGAGGAGATAGCCCGAGAGAAGTATGTGCTAATCGTTGGCCGGGTGGTGCACCTGGAGGCTGACGACAGGTTCTTCTCTCCGGAGAATGGAATGGACTTTGAGAAGGCCATGCCTCTATGCATAATGGGCTCGAACAAGGGAATGCAGTTCGTCCGTCCCACGGCAACAGGAGAAAAGGGCGGATACGCTCATCATCCCTGAGCATCATGTCCTCAAATCTCCCTAAATCTTTTTACGATCACCTCTGCACAGAGCTACAATTGGGGGCGTGGCTCTCGGTGCAATGCTTGCCCCCGGACGCCCCCCTCTTCTGCCATTTCGGCGCTGAAAAATTGTTATAAGCAAAATTTATATTTATTCATATCAAGTATGAATTTTTTCCGAAAAAGTTATAAACTATTCAGATTAACATCTCCACGTCTGCGACTATTCACAGATTGCAAGCACAGTACCGAAGATGAGGCGATAAAGTGAAAATGGAGAAATTTGCAGTAACGGTTCTGCTCCTTTTGGCCCTGGTGCCTGGTATGGCTCTGGCCGAAGGGGTGGACATGTATCAGCTCGGCACGAATGCAACAAACTATGCCATGACCGAACTGGGGTTTGAGAAGGGAGATGTGAACGTCCTGGCCCTTACCAACGCCGGATATCCGGTAATCGACGGCCAGACGACCGATATGTGCCTTGATGCCGTGGTGGAAGTCTCCGGCTGCACTCCTGGAAAGGAGAACCTGGTCAACATCTTGAGCGCACCCTGGAAGCCCCTCTGGTTCGGCTTCTTCAACAAGAACACCGGAGAGGCGGTATACATGAAGATGAACGCTGACGCCTCCGGCTTCGAGATCCAGGATAAGGATAAGATCGATGCAGAGACCGTCCTCGCCAACGTCGAGACCTGGGAGCCGGGCAACTTCAGCCACATGCTGCCCATCGCCAATGTCTGGACCCACGAGAAAACCCCATATGTCTTCATGAAGGCCGTCCAGCTCCACGACCACCTCTGCCCTGGAGTCTCCAGCGGCTTCTTGCTCGCGAGGTACATGGAAAAAGAGCTCCCCATCGATGACCCTGCCAACCAGAGCTACAAGGTAATAGCCTGTCCCAACTGGTGCAAAGATGACTACTTCCAGATCGCTTGGGACTGCACTCCTGGAAAGAGCGGCATCTTCGTCAAATGCCTTACCGAAGATGAGACAAGCGCTCTGACGGAGAAGTATAACGGCACCAGAGTCGCAGGCATATTCATCCGTTGGGACGCTTCGTCCAAATCTGGTGACGGCCTGGTCCTCGGGTTCGACTTCAACAAGGCCGGAAACATGAGCAACATAGATACCTGGCCAAGCTGGGCCTACAGGCTGAAGGAGGACTTTGTCCTGATGGACGCCGCCGACTCTCCGGAAGAGTTCGTCTCCACCATCAAGGAGTTCCACCTGGAAAGCACGGAGGAGCTACAGGCCCTCCAGGGCGCGGGCGTGCACCCCCTGAAGGTGCTGGGAGTAGAGACCTGAAACCGATTCGAGGATGGATAAGTTGACCATCCCCCCTATTTTTTATGAAAGCCTCCGCGGGTATCCAACGGCTGAAAAGAGCAAAGCTGCCAGGAGGATCAGAAAGGGGAAGACGGAAAGGGTGGCGGTGAGCCCGAACTGGTCGGCAATGGCACTCGATACCGAGACACCAAGGCCGCCAGCGCCCATAGCGATACCCATGAAGAGGCCCGAGATCAGGCCAATCTTGCTCGGCATAAGCTCATGAGCCATGGCAATCGTCACCGAGAACGAGGCCCAGAGGAAAAACCCGAAGCAGAGTATCGCGAAAATCTGAAGCGCATCATTCGTCAGAAGAATCGCGGCAAAAGCCGGGATGGAACACAGAGTTGTCGCGATAACTACCGGTTTCCGGCCCACCCGATCGGAGAAGTAGCCTCCGGCAAGCTGCCCGACAACCCCAGCTAAGAGCATGGAGCTGATGAAGAAGGTTGCCTCAAGCAGAGGGTACCCGTTCAGGACAAGGTAGGTGGGGAGGAAGGTCATCGTCCCGACGGTGACCCAGGAGCGGAGCGTAGAGCCGGTGAAGAGAAGGATCACCGGCTTCCAGTTCTCCTCGCCGTCGGACTCTGCCTGTCGTGCCGCCACCGGGCAGGTGTCTGGGATCGGACGAATAAGGAGGAGAAGTGCGACGATCACAGCAGGTATCAAAAGCCAGGTTATAGCAGAAAGGCCTCCAGCCGTGATCACTATGCCGGCAAGGATCGGTCCGAGAGCATGACCGAGGTTTCCGCCCACGATAAAGAAAGAGGTGAGACGGCCCCGGTTACTCAAGACAGCAATCGAAGCTACCTTGCAGAGTGCACCCGGATGGAAGGTTGCAGCGCCAACAGAGGCGATTGCGACGCAGCCGAGCATGGCCAGGTAGTGGTTCGATAGCAGGCCCAGAACGGCTATCCCGCAGCCAGAGAGGAGGATGGAGACTGCCACACTGACCCGAAACCCTCGCTTGTCTGCGAGACTACCGAAGACCGGCTGGAGCAGCGAGGAGATCAGGCTGTGCATCACCGGGAGGAGCGCGGCCTGGACATAACTGTACCCGAGGGTGGTGATGAGAAGCGGCTGAAGTGCCATCAGCACCGGAGCATAGATATCATTAACGAGGTGCGCAAACGACAGCTGGGCGATCTCCCATAACCGTGATGGGGGTTGTGCCAACTGATCGTGCGACATGGATGTGCTCTCGCTCGTGCTGATGGTCCTTATATACCCTTGTATGAGGCAGGCACCTCAATGCCCTTATTGTAGACAAAATCAGAAGCGGAAAAGATCTGGGCAAGAAGGACAAGCGATATCTCGATTTCTTTTCTTATTACAATGATCCGAAGGTTAATCGCGCGATCGCTAATATTCGCTCAGACGCAGATATAAATAGCCATAACACTAATATCATTTTTGTATGGTCGATGTGATCATCGTTGGTGCCGGCCCTGCGGGACTGTTCGCCGCTTTAGAGCTTTCCAGGTCAGATGCTAAAGTACTGGTGATAGATCAGGGAAAGGACATCCGGGATCGCAACTGTCCCATGAAGGATAGAGGCCACTGCTTTCACTGTTATCCCTGCCAGATAATGTGCGGGGTGGGAGGAGCAGGCGCATTCTCTGATGGCCTTCTCAACCTCCATCCCACAATTGGAGGTGACCTGGAGAGCCTGGCGAAAAGCGAGGCCTGGAGGCTGATCGATGAGGTCGACTCCGCTTTTCTCAGATATGGTGCGCCAAACATGGTCATTGAATCATCAGAATACGATAAAGAACAGCTCAGGCGAAAGGCGGCTGCTGCCGGAGCCCGTTTTGTGCCCATAAATCAGCGCCATATGGGCAGCGACAGAACGCCCGAGATAATAGCCGCGTTCAAGATGGATCTGGAGCGGAGGGGAGTTGTGTTCCGGCTGAACTGCCGGGCGGAGGATCTGATTGTTGAGGGCGAGAGGTGCACAGGAATCCGGCTGGCCGATGGCACAGAGGAGAAGGCCTCCCGGATCCTGCTGGCTCCAGGCAGGATAGGAGCACAATGGATCAGCATTCTCCTGGACAGGTACGCTATCAAGGCCAGGTACGGGCCCCTGGATGTAGGTGTCAGGATAGAGGTGCCCTCGATCATAATGGATCCCATCACCCGGATAAACAGGGACCCTAAGTTTCACATAGTCACTCGCAGGTACGACGACTTCGTCCGGACCTTCTGCACCAATCCGGGTGGTTTTGTGGTCAAAGAGGAGTACCCTGATTTCATCGCCACCAATGGCCACTCCATGATAGTAGAGAAGTCTGAGAACACCAACTTCGCCTTCCTGGTTCGGCTGGAGCTTACCCGGCCGGTGGAGAACACCACCGCTTATGGCATGTCCATAGCAAAGCTGGTCACAACCATTGGAGGGCATAAGCCGGTCATCCAGAGGCTCGGTGATCTGCACAGGGGCCGCAGGTCAACTGAGGAGAGAATAGCCCGGAACACTGTGGAGAATACCCTCAAGGATGTGACCCCGGGGGATATTTCCATGGCCCTGCCTCACCGGATAGTGATGGACATCATCGAGGGCCTGGAGATCCTAAACCAGATCATCCCCGGAGTTAATGCCGACTCCACCCTAGT
>NZ_DAIK01000086.1:0-4178 GCF_002496085.1 Methanosaeta sp. UBA458
GGGACGAGATCGCTCCAAACCTGGAGGAGGGCAACGTCCTTGGGTTCAGCCACGGCTTTAACATCCGCTACTTCCAGATCGTTCCGCCTGAGAACGTCGATGTGGTCATGGTAGCGCCCAAGGGTCCCGGCGACCTGGTGCGCAGGACCTACCAGGAGGGCAAGGGAGTTCCATGTCTGGTGGCTGTGGAGCAGGACCACTCCGGCGAGGCCAAGAAGAAGGCCCTGGCCTATGCCAAGGGCATTGGCGGCACACGGGCCGGGGTCATTGAGACCACCTTCACTGAGGAGACGGAGACCGATCTCTTCGGGGAGCAGGTGGACCTGTGCGGCGGGGTGACGGAGATGATTAAGGCAGCCTTCGAGACCCTGGTGGATGCGGGATACCAGCCTGAGATCGCTTATTTCGAGGCGTGTCACGAGCTGAAGCTGATTGTGGATCTGATCTACGAGGGCGGATTCATGCGCATGTGGAACAATGTATCCAACACCGCTGAATACGGGGGCATGACCCGGGGCCACAGGATAATCAATGAGCAGTCCCGTGAGGAGATGCTGGATATCCTGGCGGAGATCCAGTCAGGCGAGTTCGCCCGGGAGTGGATCCTGGAGAGCCAGGCTGGCCTTCCGGTGAAAAAGTCCCTGGAGAAGATGGAGTCTGAGCACCTCATCGAAGAGGTTGGTGCCCAGCTGCGGGCCATGATGCCCTGGTTAGAGAAGAAGTAAGCTTGAATCGTTTGGTGCATTGCATGGTCTCGCACGGGCACGGAAGAGCGTGCCCGGATGCGAAGCCATGCCACTATGGCCTCATGATAAACGATCATAAGATCCATCGAAGACTAAATCATAGGAAGGAAGAGCGGTTTCCTGACTCGTTGCCAAGATGGACGTGTGAGGTAGCTGTAAGTCAATAATAATTGTCAGGAAATACCTCATATTCCTGATTCTATGTTTATGTCATCTTTTTTAAAATCAATAGATGAATATATATTGTTGATTGATTTTTCTCCTAGACTGCTAATATCATCTAGCTTATTTTCTTTTGCCAAGATCTGGAGAAACTTAATTTGTGATATCGATTGGTCTGTTGCCTTACACAGCTTTTGTTTTGCGGAAGCTATACCGACACTCCCCAACCCGATAATAGCAATTGATGCGGTCTTCTCACTCCTTCGATCGATAGAATTCTCACCAATTTTCTTGAGATATAGTAATATATTAGATATCATTTCTTTGAACTCTTTTTTTGCGGCAATAGTACCGAGATTGCCAATTGCATGAGCTGCAAAAACCGCTTCACTTTCGAGATTATTCTCAATGGCTATAATCGTGATTGCCTCTAGAGATTCCGCTGCTGCAATTGCTTCATTTTCAAGACCTGATTCGATAGATATAACTCCTAATTTTTCCAATTCTGATACGGCAATCAATACCGTATCCTTTTGCCTGCGTTTAGATCCTTCCATGCCAATGGATCTAATTGATGACGTTGCATGTTTTATAGAGACTTTTCTACTTGTTTCTGCCGCCGTTGCTCCTATATCTTTCGTGAATAATATTGCCTGGAGAGCACAATTATTTTGGAACATCTTGTTTGTAGCTAGTACTCCAATCTTTCCAAGGAGATTTACAGCCCAGATTGAAACATATTCCATGTTTTGTCTATTAGATCTTGTTCCGATTTCGCCTATGCTTAGTATAGATTGCAGGGACACTTCTTCCAGCATTTCTTCAGTAGCGAGCATTCCAATTTGTCCTATCGTGACAATTGCATGGACAGTCGCATAGGCATCCCTCTTTTCTACAGCTAATTCTCCAATTATTGATAAATGTCGAAAGACAATACTCACATTGCATACATCACATTTATCGAATTCTGTAAATATTAATTCCAACTTAGATCCTATTGCATTCAATCCATATATTACCGTACTCTCATCATATCTCATCAAAGAAGAAATTATGATATCTGTAATGGGTTGAATCGCATCATTTTTATCTCCAAATCTATCAATGGACAGAATTCTTTCTTTTGTTATTTTCTCAGATAATTTATCGATTATATTTGAAGGCTTAAGCAAATCAAGAATGTTCCATATGTATGGTATCAACGCTAAAAAAGCAAAGACGCCCAATCGATAGTCAAGTGATATATAATATTCGAAGTCAGATATAATTTCTTCATTTGGCTCTATTAGTTTTAAAATTGCTACACCGTAGATTATGAGAAAAATATAAATTAGTATCAATGTCCAAACATCTGGAGATTTCTTAAATATCTCAATTATTCTTGAAGAAAAAGATGATGCCGAAAGCTGTACGGCCACAAGGCTCAGCGATACTATCAATGCAAATATTGCCGCCTCACTTTGCACTATGGTGCTCAACATGTATCTGGCACTATCAGGATATGTTTGAAGGAAAAGATAATTCAAATTTGGTATATTATTAGGAATGATATTCCACGTTACAGGGGATGTGAAGGTCATGACAATAATAAATAAAATGGGATAAATAGACCACCTAAACAAAGTACTCCCCATAATAGTCTCCAAAATTGATTTTTTCTTTATTATCACAGATCGCTAATCCACACTGGAATGTATAAGGTTATCGAAAATCTAATTTGCTTTTACGATCAGTCTCTTATTGCATCTAATTAGCTTAGGGATTTACGGGAGATAATTTGCACAATTTTCGAAACCGGTATCTGGAATTGGCCCGTATTTGATAGCTATTTTCAGGTTACGAAAGCAAAAAATTGGATACTTTATCTCCCGTCAACGAATTAAGATCAAAGAGACAAATTGTTCGCGTCCACACTCTTGTCCAAGGTATCGTCCAACTATGTAAGATGGCAAATCCCTTCCAGTCGGTGCCCGCGATCATTGATCCCGCTCGGATACGCTCGTCGCAGTTCCGCATGGTCACCTTGAGCCGCCTATTCTGGCTCGCTGGCCCCGGCAGGGCTTTCCAGCCATTGTTCAGGGCTCATTGTCTGCACAAATTCGGGACTGCGCTGCAGCATCTCCGCATCCCAGGAGATCAGAGCAGCATCGAACTCTTCTGCCACCGCCACATAAACCGCATCCGCACCGCGAAGGCGGTTCTCAATGGCGATCTCTGCCGCACGAAGAGCAAGGGAGTAATCCAGAGGGACCTGTGTCACGCCTGGAAAATGCCTTATCAGAGATACCAATCTCCTTGAAAGGAGAGAATCTCCTGTGGGCCTGGCAATGGCTGCTCCACACTCGGATAGAACAAGGGTGGGACAAAATATCCCCATTCCTTTCACCTCCTGCAGGAACCTGTAGCTCATGGAATACAGCTCCTCGGAAGGCCTCGCTGCCGATACAAATACGCTGGCGTCGATGGTCAGGTTCATCTCCTCATCTCCGTGAGGATCTCCAGCGCGCTCTTCTTGCTCTTCCAGGCTGAGTCGATCTCCTTAGCCAGGGATTCCCACTCTGCATCCCAGTCGATCCCTTTTGAAGTATCCTCGGAGGACTTCAATGGGACCAGAACGGCCATGGGCTTGCCCTCAGGGTCAACTAGGATTGCAGTCTCTCCAGGAGAGAGCTTAGAGAGAATTTCTTCCAGGTTCTTTTTTGCAGCGGATACAGAGACTTCTATTGACATATTCGATCCTCGCTCAAAAGCGCGAAACGGATGTTTTCGCTACGGGATTGCCTGAGATAATTCCTGCTCATTTATGCATTGCCGTCTATTAGACTCTATCTGAGATTATGGAATTATAGTATGGCCCGGCAGCGTCGTCTTACACTGCTGAGCATTACCTGCCGCCTCTGGCAGTGGCCGGACACGGGCGCGAGGCCCAGTCCTGAGGAGAGCGCCGCCTCGGGAGCCCCGTCCTGGACAATCCATTCCCGCTCGCTCGCATCGGCAGATACTCTATCCGATTTTTCATGGTTAGGGCCTGGAAGAAACGTACTAACATCGACAAATATGTGTTATGACCCGCGGCGAGAGGATCATCAATGAGCAGTCCCGTGAGGAGATGCAGGACATCCTGGCGGAGATCCAGTCAGGCGAGTTCGCCCGAGAGTGGATCCTGGAGAGCCAGGCTGGCCTTCCGATGAAAAAGTCCCTGGAGAAGATGGAGTCCGAGCACCCCATCGAAGAGGTTGGTGCCCAGTTGCGGGCCATGATGCCCTGGCT
>NZ_DAIK01000086.1:4231-5265 GCF_002496085.1 Methanosaeta sp. UBA458
AACTACATCACAGGAGGGAGGAGCAGTTTCAGAAGCGCGGCCACCTGGCCGCGTTTCGGAAGCTGTAGCATTGCCCTAATTTCTAAAATTTCTGGCAATAATTTAGCATCATGTCCTCAACCAAGAGATAAATATCTTCAACCAGGATGAGTTAGCTGGAGATGCTTGTGCAAAAGCTCGAACCCAACTTCACCGGAATAAAGAATCTGAATGAGGATCTAAGGGCGGCAGCTGAGGTTTACATTCTTAGAAGGCCAAATGATGTGTACGACTTCCTGAAAAAGGGGCCTTCAGCTATAGCTCTGGTCTCGGAGGCATATGAGCGAATTCGAGAGCATTTCCCTCAGGACGAGATCTTCATGGAGGTCCTGACAGATCCAGGCTCACCGATGGAAAAGGAGCTTTTGATCTCCATATCCACTAGCCTTCCGCCAATCGATGCCATCAGAAAGCTGGATGCCTTTGATGATGGCTGGTGGCTTGGGGCTTCGAGCGGTTCGCCTGCGGATATCTGTATCAAGGTGGAATACAGATAGCATCCCCGCAGAGGGAGTTCAACTGGAAGTCTTACCTGGCTTTAGCTGAAGAGCTAGGGAAAAGCTCTGATGATGGCATAAAAATAATAGAGAGCCATCTATAAAAGCCAATCGACATCAGAATCTCCCGTCTCATACCTTTCAGAATCCATGTCCATAGCCAGGTCGAAGGCCGCTTCCGCCTCCTGATATCTGCCTAAAACTGTGAGCGCCTCCGCCTTTGTGCTCAGTGCATCGAGGTTATCGGGCTGTATTGAAAGCGCCCGGTCCAGAGCAAAAAGCGCCTCCTCTGCCCGTCCCATCTCCCGCAGGAGGATGCCCCTGTCCAGCCAGGCCTGCCCGTAGCCAGGATCTATCTCAACTGCCTTATCTGAGGCCTTCAGGGCTTCATCATGATCTTTTAGACCAGAATATGCGAGAGCTCTTCCCCGCCAGGCCTCGGCATCATCCGGATCCAGATCCAGAGCCCTCTGGAACGCCTGCAGCGACTGATTGTAT
>NZ_DAIK01000086.1:5333-6739 GCF_002496085.1 Methanosaeta sp. UBA458
CTGCTTTCTGCTATGCTTTTCTCTGCTATGTTGATAAGGGAGAAGCCCTTGATCTTCCAGGCCTTGAGATTCTCTGGGTAGCTCTCTATAGTACTGTCCAGAGTGCTTATGGCCTCATCAAACCTCCCCAGCTTAACAAGAAGGAGGATCTTCTTATTTGTGGCATTTAAAGTGGCATTAATGTCGCCAGGCCTTGTGGCTATCGCCTGGTCGTAGATCTGGAGGGCCTTCTCAAAGCTCTCGTTGGCCTGAGAGAACGAGCCCTTCCACATCTGCTTGTATCCCTCTTTGATCCAATGATCTGCATCTTCTTCCATAGTACTGGCGGATGCAGATATGCACAGACAGGCAAATGCTGCCAGGAGAAGGATAATACCAGTGCAACTGCGCACTCTGTACTCATCCTCCAATTGATTAGACCTCGTAAGTCTCATTTCCTCATCCTCATGCATTGGGATTATATTAGATCGAATTTGGGTGGAGGGCGGATGATACAATCGGGAATGGCTTCCCTGTCACCGCCACTTTGTCGTATTCGTTAACGTTATTTGACGTAGTCGGTGTATCTCATTAACTTTGCGCTGGCCAGGGGTTCGTCATCTAGGAAAAGAGAGCATCCCGTAGCCGAACATGGCAAAATACAGCAGCACAGAATGCAGTCCAATAGAAAAGTCTATAAATGTTTGGTTTATTATATTTCATCCTATGCTCAACATTCTGCAGCTATCTGAGAGCCAGATCTACGTAGAGAGCGAGCGCTGGCAGTGCAGCTTCGGCCATGGAAGGCCCGTCAAGCTTGGCCTTGTACTGGAGGCTGTAGACCTTGATGAAGAGGATGATAACGGCTTTTCAATCGTCATCGATGCCAGCCTGCTGCCCCAGCTGGAGTGCCTGGACGGGGAGATATTGGGGGAGGCGAGGGCCGAGGGCCTGGAGGCGAAAGAGGAGCAGATACTCTATGCCTACGAGTCTTATGGTGGAGTGCCGGTGAACATAGATGCTGTCCAGCCTCCCAAGGCCTCATGCGGATTCTCCAGCTTCGTGGCGGACAGCACGATCAGGAGCACGGAGATCGCCGGCACGGGTGAGTCGATGGAGACCCGCCATTTTCAGAATGTGGATGAGGCCATGTCCTTTGCTCGCGACTTCTATGCGGTTTATGCTCCTGTCATCTTCGGATTCATCGATATGGTGCTCGACCATCCCCTCCGATCGGGAGGCACGGGCTGGGACAGAATCAGCCGGATGGCGAGGAGATAGGGGCGGTATATTATGAGGTTTTGCTGCCTGTTCTGTTATTACTCGCTAAGCCTCATAATCTCATTAAATGTCAATCCAAACAAGATTTTAAGCAGCTGAAATACGAGACATAGAGTATCGGAACGAGGTTTTGAAAATGTCAGCAA
>NZ_DAIK01000168.1:0-2803 GCF_002496085.1 Methanosaeta sp. UBA458
CTTTAGGGCGGGGAGCAGTCACCAAAAGGCTTTTTGTGTGTTAGGTGGTTGGATATCCGAGGGGAGACTGATTTGGCGGCACCTAAAGAGATCGTGGAGCTTGTGGAGAGGTTCGAGAGCAATCGGGAGGCCTACAAGTCAGGGCACTACAATGAGACCCAGGTTCGACGAGAGTTTGTCGATCCTCTCTTCAAGGCCCTGGGCTGGGATATCGATAACGAGCAGGGGTTTGCCGAGGCCTACAAGGATGTGATCCATGAGGACGCCATCAAGGTGGGCGGCACCACCAGGGCTCCGGACTACTCTTTTCGCATCGGCGGCCAGCGCAAGTTCTTTTTGGAGACCAAGAAGCCCTCGGTGGACATCAGAGAGGACATTCACCCTGCCTTCCAGCTGCGACGATATGCCTGGACGGCAAAGCTGCCCCTGTCCATCCTCACCGACTTCGAGGAGTTCTCTGTCTACGACTGCACTGTGAAGCCGGACAAGAAGGATATGCCCTCCAAAGGGCGGATACTCTATCTGACTTGCAGGGATTATCTGGAGCAGTGGGATGAGATTGCGGCCATATTCTCCAAGAACGCCATCCTTAAAGGCTCTTTTGATAAATATGCCCGGGATAAAAGGGGCAAGAGAGGCACGGCCCAGGTGGATTCTGCCTTCCTGGAGGAGATCGCCGGCTGGAGGGAGATCCTGGCCAGAAATATCGCCCTGCGAAATCCGGAGCTGGACACCAGGGAGCTCAACTATGCAGTTCAGGCGACGGTCAACCGCATAGTCTTCCTCAGGATATGCGAGGACCGGGGGATTGAGAGGCTGATGAAGATGGAGGACCTCCTCTCTGGGGAGAGGGTCTACCCCAGGCTCTGTGAGCTGTTCCGTCGGGCGGACGAGCGCTACAACTCCGGCATATTCCATTTCGAAAAAGAATCGGGCAGGGAAAATCCGGACACTCTCAGCCTGCGGCTAAATATCGATGACAAACCTTTAAAAGACATCATCCGGCGGCTCTACTATCCGGACAGCCCTTATGAGTTCTCAGTCCTGCCGGCGGAGATCTTAGGCCAGGTGTATGAGCAGTTTTTGGGAAAGGTCATTCGCCTCACCGACGGCCACCGGGCGGTGGTGGAGGACAAGCCGGAGGTGAAAAAGGCGGGCGGGGGCAAGTACACCCCGGCCTACATCGTGGACTATATCGTGAAAAACACCCTGGGGCCCACATTGGAAGGGAAGACGCCGTCGGATGCAACGAAGATAAGCGTTCTTGATCCAGCCTGCGGCTCGGGCTCATTTCTCATTGTGGCCTATCAGCATCTGCTGGACTGGCATAGAGAATGGTATGTGCAAAACCTTGTGCCGTTGCTGGAGAGCGGCCTGAGGCCATCGTCCATCCAGATAAGGCATATGCTGCCGGGAATTGAGGGGGCGAGTAAGGGCAGGAAGAAGGAGAGGGAGCCGGAGCTGCCAGTCTTTCAGGGCCGGGGCGGGGAGTGGAGGCTGACCACGGCGGAGAGAAAGAGGATTCTCTTGAATAACATCTACGGAGTGGACATCGACCGCCAGGCGGTGGAGGTGACCAAGCTCTCGCTTCTCCTGAAGGTGCTGGAGGGGGAGAACGAGGAGACGATCTCCAAGCAGCTCACGCTCTTTTCGGAAAGGGCGCTGCCCGATCTGAGCCGGAACATCAAGTGCGGGAATTCGTTGATCGGCTGGGACATCCTGGAGGACAATCCGAATCTTGAGCAGGAGGAGATCGAGAGGATCAATCCATTTGACTGGGTGATGGAGTTTCCATATGCCATGCAAAGAGGCGGATTCAATGTGATCATTGGAAACCCGCCTTATTTATATTCTGCCGGACAAGTAAATTTAGAATATTTCACTAAGAAGTATAAATTAGCCCAATATCAGACGGACTTCTATGTCTATTTCATAGATAGATCCCTATCATTATCCAATCCTGGCAGTATGTTCTCGTTTATAATACCTGACTCATGGCTCAATTCAGAGTACTTTTCAAAAGTTCGCAATCACTTACTAGAAAAACATAATATTAAATCAATATCAATATTTGATTACCCTGTATTCGACAAAGTAACCATTGAAAATTCCATATTTTTGGTTGACGTTTCTGGTCCACCTAGTTTGATAAGTATAGATCGCTTTTTCACACCAAAAATCCATGAAACCATAAACGAAATAGACCCTAATCAGTGCATAGTAGATGGTTTAATCAATCCCAGAAAGAATTCTAATTTTGATAAAATAATCAAAAAAATGGAATATGATTCTGAACCACTTAGTCAAGACTTTAAGATCAACAGAGGGATTCATGCTTATAGGACAGACGGATACGGTAAATCTAAATTCGGCACAGGTCCACAAACATTAAAAGACAAAGAGGTTTGCTCGTATCATGCAGATAGACCTTTAGATGATACATATCTGCTAGAAATAAAAGGCAAACATGTAGATCGTTTTACATTCAGCTCAAACGATACATATATTTCTTACGGGCCATGGTTGGCTGAACCAAGGTCTCCAGAATTCTTCTTTAAGCCTAAACTAGCCATCCGAAAAATTATAGGTACGAAGCTTCACGGTATGCTCTTTGAAGGTGCAGTTGCGTTAGATCAATCACTATATATAATTATATCTGAAAGAGATGATATAGATGAATTGAAACATATCTTGGGCATACTACTTTCCCGTATTTGTTCATGGTACTTAGTAAACAAGTATTCGATTCATGATAAATTATACCCATGGTTTACAAAAAAGGTACGTGTTTAGCTGGCTAGTC
>NZ_DAIK01000055.1:0-990 GCF_002496085.1 Methanosaeta sp. UBA458
TCGGCTGCTGATTCAGGGCACGCTAACTTTAATAAATAGATCTGCAAACTACCGGTTGTGGTATACGATGTCATTCGAGATCGAGAAGATTCATGCTCGTGAGATACTTGATTCACGAGGCAATCCGACTGTCGAGGTCGATGTCTACACCTGCTGTGGCTTTGGACGGGCGGCTGTGCCTTCGGGCGCATCTACAGGCACTCACGAGGCCCTGGAGCTCAGGGATGGCGGCGACAGGTACGACGGAAAAGGCGTCCTGAAGGCGGTCAAGAATGTGAATGAGGTGATCGCTCCTGAGCTTTTGGGCATGGATGCCTCCTGCCAAAGGGAGATCGATGATCTCATGATAGATATGGACGGAACCGCGAACAAGGCCAATCTGGGCGCCAATTCCATCTTGGGAGTCTCAATAGCTATGGCAAAGGCGGCGGCAATGTCCTCTGGGGTGCCGCTCTACAAATACCTGGGCGGAGTGAATACCGTAACTCTTCCCATCCCCTCTTTCAACGTCCTTAACGGGGGCAAGCATGCCGGAAACGAGCTATCCATCCAGGAGTTCATGATCCAACCCACCGGGGCCAAGACCTTCAGCGAGGGCCTGCGCATGGCCGCCGAGACCTACCATGCTCTGGGAAAGATCCTGCAAGGGAAATACGGCGTGGGGGCGACGAACGTCGGATATGAGGGGGGCTATGCACCACCTCTCATCAAGACCCGGGATGCCCTGGACGCCATCATGAGCGCCTTTGACGTATCAGGTTACGGAGATGAGATCAAGATCGGCCTTGATGCTGCTGCCTCAAGCTTCTATATGGAGGGCGGCTACTCTGTGGACGGAAACAGGCTCTCACCTGGCGAGCTCATAGATTATTACGTGGATCTGGTCAATACCTATCCCATCATTTTGCTGGAGGATCCCTTCGAGGAAGAGGCTTATGATGACTTCGCCCGCCTCACTGCCAAGCTTCCGGGAACGATCATAGTGGGAGA
>NZ_DAIK01000055.1:1060-9410 GCF_002496085.1 Methanosaeta sp. UBA458
ACGGTATCCGAGGCCTTTGACGCTGCTCGGATGTCCTTCCGCTCTGGATGGAAGGTCATGGCATCCCATCGCTCTGCAGAGACCGAGGACTCCGCTCTGGCAGATGTGGCAGTGGCCTTAGGCTGCGAGCTGCTGAAGACTGGCGCTCCTGCCCGTTCCGAGAGGACGGCCAAGTACAACCAGCTCCTAAGAATCCAGGAAGATCTGGGCGAGGCAGCAAGATACGCTTGCATCTAAATATGGATGCATCAGTGAGAACATCACCCGCTTTTCCTCCTGAGATGGGAGGATGAGCGCTCTTTTTTAAGGGGCATTGGGCAAAACGGCTCGAAACATTATTACTCGATCAGAATTCACCTTCTCACATGGATTACTCATTCAAGCGCGGATTCAAGCCCGACATGGAGAGAATCAGAAAGGTTCTGGAAGAGGAGTTCCCCGCAGAGATAAAAGAGTTGGACGGAATGCTCTCGCTCTCCTTTGGCGCCCTGAAAAGCATCCAGGTATCGATCAATAATAAGAAGCTCAATGTCACCACTGAATCGTATTCGGACGCAAAAGACGATCAGATCCTGGACACCAACAAGCGCTTCCGAAATTTTTTGGAAAAAGCGACCGGATATACTGCAAAACAGCGGCTGCAGATGGCCAAAAAAGAGGTCTCAAAGGAAAGCAAAGGATCTTAAAAAGGCGCAGCGATTTTCAATAATCCCCTAGCCTCCTTCAGAGATGAATTTATAAGCCTTGAAAACTCAGTCCCTGATTATATGAGTGAATCAACAGCATTCTCTGGTCAAGACACAATACAGGAATCATTCCTAAAGAGGATAGCCGCTCTGGAATCAGATACAAAGAGCCTCGCAGAAGAGCTGGAAACCACCCGGATGGAGCGGGAAGAGGTAAGGGCAAAGCTCTTCGAATCCCTAATCGCCAACAAAAAGTATCTGCGTGAGGTTGAGCGGCTTAAGAAAGAGAATCTTCTTCTCAAGAGGATGCCTCTGTTCCTGGCAACTGTTGTTGAGATGGGACCGGACTATGTCCTGCTGAGACAGCACGGAAACAATCAGGAATTCATCACAACGGTTGCTCCAGAGATGATGGAACAACTCCAGCCAAACTCCCGGGTGGCAATCAACAACTCCCTGACTGTAGTTCGCATTCTTGAGCGCTCGGTTGATGTCCGCGCCAAGGTAATGGAGCTGGTTGAGCTTCCGGATGTATCCTATGATCAGGTTGGAGGCCTGGAGGCTCAGATCCAGGAGGTAAGGGAGACGGTCGAGCTTCCCCTAACCAATCCCGAGATCTTCCAGGACATAGGAATTGAACCTCCAAGAGGAGTGCTACTCTACGGTCTTCCCGGGACGGGCAAGACGATGCTTGCCAAGGCCGTGGCCCACGAATCCAAGGCCACATTCATTCACATGTCCGGATCGGAACTGGTGCATAAGTTCATCGGCGAAGGTGCACAGCTGGTTCGCGATATATTCCAGATGGCCCGGGAAAAGGCGCCAAGCATCATATTCATCGATGAGATCGATGCGGTGGGAAGCATCAGGACCCATGATGGGACCACTGGAAGCGCAGAGGTCAACAGGACCATGATGCAGCTTCTGGCGGAGATGGACGGCTTCAGAACCAGGGGAGATATCAGGATCATTGCCGCCACGAACAGGATAGATATCCTTGACCCTGCCCTGCTCAGACCGGGACGCTTCGACAGGATCATCGAGATACCCATGCCATCCCTTGTGGGCCGCCTCAAGATACTGGAGATCCATACCCGGAAGATGAGGAAGGCAGAGGATGTCAACCTGGCCGAGATCGCCACAGTTACGGATGAGGCGAGCGGCGCAGACCTTAAATCCATCGCGGTAGAGGCAGGCATGAACGCTCTGCGCAGAAATGCGACCATCGTCAGCAAAGATGACTTTGATAAAGGGATCAAAAAGGTTCTGGGAGACGAGATCGATGGATCTGAGGAATCTCTGCGCATGTTCTCGTAGGTAACCACTGAGCGGCATTTCGCCGCTTTTTTTTAAATTTTTCTGGTGCTGTCGCGAAGGGGGAGCTGCAAGCTTCCAAAGCACCTCATTCATAAAGCATGAAAAACCAGTATGCCTTAAGATTTTTTCAAGGTGACTGCAGAATAAAAAAAAGAGAGAGGTTGAGGGCTTAATCGAAGTCCCCGCCCATACCGCCCGGCATGCCTCCGGGCATTCCACCGGGCATTCCGCCAGGCATTCCGCCTTGCCCACCGGACTTGGAGGCGATGACATCATCGATCCTCAGGATCATCACCGCTGCCTCAGCGGCAGAGCTAATGGCCTGGCTCTTAACCCTCAGGGGCTCGACCACACCGATCTGCATCATATCCACCGGCTTGCCGGAATCCATGTCCAGGCCTGCGGTCATAACGCCCTTCTCATGCTGGCTGCGCAGTGCCACTAGAGTATCGATCTGATCCAGGCCCGCATTCTCGGCCAGGGTCTTGGGTATGATCTCCATGGCATTGGCAAAGGACTCTATGGCCAGTTGCTCACGGCCGCCCACAGTAGAGGCATAAGACCTGAGCCTTGAGGCAAGTTCCACCTCTGGCGCTCCGCCGCCGGCAACCAGCATTTTATCCTCAATTGCCACACCAACCACTCGGAGGGCATCCTCCATCGCTCTGTCCAGCTCGTCGACCACGTGCTCTGTCCCGCCATGAAGGATGATGGAGACGGACTTGGGATTGTTGCAGTCCTCAACAAAGGTCATCTTCTCATCGCTGACCTTTCTCTCCTCCACCAGGCCAGCCTTGCCCAGGTCATCCACTGAGATCTCATGGAGGCTGGTGACGACCCTTCCACCCGTGGCCCGAGCCAGCTTCTCCATGTCGCTCTTCTTGACCCGGCGTACAGTGTAGATTCCGGCCTTGGCGAGATAATGCTGGGCCAGGTCGTCAATCCCTTTCTGGACGAAGAGCACATTAGCCCCGGTGGCGGCGATCCTGTCGACCATGCCCTTTAGCATGCTCTCTTCCTGATCTAAGAACGACTGCAACTGGGCGGGAGAGGTTATCTGGATCTTGGCATCGACCTCAGTCTTCTCGATCTCCACCGCAGCGTTCAGCAATGCAATTTTCGCATCTGTGACCTTCTTGGGCATGCTGGGATGGAGACGATCCTTGTCTATGACCACACCCTGCACGATCTTCGAGTCGGATATGCTGCCGCCTACTTTCTTTTCTACTGTAATGTTATCGGTGTCCACCGATCCGTCCTCATCCACAACCGCCTGGACTGCTCTTACGGCAATATCGGCGAGCTTCTCCCTGGCGGCCTGAGAGCCTTTGCCGGTCATGGCAGTGATGGCGATGCTATTGAGAAGATCCTGGTCATTGGCGGTGACATTTTTGGCCAGGCTCTGGAGGATCTCCATGCATTTATCTGCCGCCGCTCTGTAGCCTGCTGCGATGACTGTGGGATGGATATCCTGCTCCAGTAGCTCCTCAGACTGCTTGAGAAGCTCTCCTGCCAGGATCACGGCAGTGGTTGTGCCGTCTCCAACCTCAGTGTCCTGGGTCTTGGCGATCTCCACCATCATCTTAGCTGCCGGATGCTCGATATCCATTTCCTTGAGGATAGTGACGCCATCATTGGTGATGACCACATCTCCCATGGTGTCCACCATCATCTTGTCCATGCCCTTGGGGCCAAGAGTGGTCCTCACTGCGCCGGCTACAGCCTTCGCCGCCATGATGTTCGATCTCTGCGCTTCTCTTCCCGCAGTCCTCTGGCTGCCTTCCCTAAGGACGAATATAGGGGTCCCGCTGAATTGTCCTGCCAATTTAATACCTCAATAAGGATTTATTATCTAGGCGTTGTTTGAGGTTCTATATAAACCATGTTATTAGTATTCTCCTCCGATCAAAGGCTGAAGTGATAAAACCATTAGGCAGACAGAAAATAATGAAAGCAAGATGCTGGACAACGCCATTAATAATAACATCATGAGCATTAGGAGTGAGCTGGAAGACACCAGATGCATTCTGTCGATTCCCATTTTTTTTAGAGGGATTCAAACCAATCATTCAGCTATGGCTCCGCGAATGGATTAAAGTGCAGACCATGAGCCTGCAGATTAAATTATGGCAAAATTAACCTGCTGATACCATGTAAAATGAAGGACGTATGTATTCTATACTCTAAGAATAAGCAATCTATAAATACTTATGAAATGTATATGATATGCGAATGCAGCTAAAATTAACATCAAAGGAGAGGTTAGTTCTTTACGGTCTTGCCAGATATCCGGGATTTAGCGATATTGATCTCGCCTCCAACATAGGCGTGGATCGATCAACCATATTCAAGAGCAAAAGGAAGTTCAGAGACTGGAAACTCATTAAGCTATTGAATGTGCCTTCCGGAGAAGCTGTGGGTGCCGAAATCCTGACCTCAGTGTTCGTCAAGTACAATCCGACTGCGCCATACGAAGTGAGGAAGGAGTCTGAGTCCCACAAGAGATGGATAAACTATCCTAACTGCGTATCCCATACTGCAACAGACACCGATTCCGTCTCAACATTTTACTCCCGGAGCCTGACGGATTTTCGGGTTAACTTCGATCCAATCATCGATGAGTACTATAGGAACGATTTCGTTGAGGATATTCATTATTATCACTATCCCTTCCAGGTTTCCGGCTACTCATCTGATGCCGCCCTGGCAGTTGACGGCCTCTTCGATCTGGAAAGAGCTGATCTTCCCAGCGGGATGATTCCTCCCCGTCCCGCACTGACTGAGGACTCACGGCTGACGGAGAAGGATAAGCTGACCCTATATGCCTTTGTGAAGTATCCCATGCTCTCCGACCTTGAGCTCTCCAGAAGGACGGGCATATCCAGGCCTACGATCTCCGGAAAGCGGACCAAGTTCTTTCAGAGCGGCCTCTTGACCCGGGAAGCCTATATCGACTGGCAGAAGATCTGCTGCGAGCTGATGTCCTTCTATCACGTACCCATCAGGCACGGCCATGACCGGGAAGATCTGGCCAAGGTCTATCAGGCCTTCCGCCGGGTTGGAGCGCCGCTCTTCACCTATATGCAGCCTGGCGAGATATTCGGGGCGTTCCTCTCCACTGGCTATCCGGAGCTCAAGAGCCGCCTGGATCAGGAGCTGCGCAACCTCTCTTCCCAGGGGCTGATCACTGAAAGGCCGATGGTGGTCATCATGCCTCTTAATGAGATAAAGTCTACCAAGATAGACTATGCGCCAATGGTAGCGGACATGCTGGGGATCGGCAGGGAGATCTGAGAATTCAGCAGCCTGGTCAGATTGCTGTAGTCTGCTCTCGGGCAGATCCGGCAAGTTTCAATATCTTTGGACGTCTGCTTGAGCTGCAGGCTTGGCAGGAGTGCAAAGGATACCGATCCAGCGGAAACTTCCGTCTCCTGGTTCATGATGATAAGCAGACCGCCCTTATTGGTCTGGACGATCGTCTGGCGGATCTGGATCTTTATCCAGATATGATCGTTCTCCCCTGCAGGCATGAGGCCAAGGCAGCATTACCCTGGTTCGGAGGGCATTTTACTGGCATTTTGGAGGTGGGAGAGGGCAAGAGCCGTCTTTCCGCTGCCGCTCCCGCAGGCTTGAGGTCATTTCTATATAATGTCTCAGCTATCGTTTCCCTGTCGATGCCGGGGTATATAGTCTCGGCTGAGGCCACTCATCATGGTCCTGTGGATGTAAGGACACCATCCTTCTTCGCTGAGATCGGCAGCACAAAGGAGCAGTGGGTAGATTTGAAGGCGGGGGAGGCGGTGGCAAGGGCGATTTTGGCCCTTGGACCGGAGGAGTTGCCCGTGTTTCTGGGATTTGGAGGAGGTCATTATGTGCAGAGGCAGACTGAGCTGATCTTCAACTCTCGTATAGCTTTTGGCCATATGTTCTCCAGCTATCAGGTTCCTGATCTGGATTTAGAGGCGGTTGAAATTGCTCGGGAAAGCTCGAATGCCACTTATGCCTATATCGACCGCAAGTCGCTGCGATCTGCAGAACGAAAGAGGCTTGAGGGAATGGTTGAAGAGATCGGACTGCCTATGCTCAAAGCGCAGGAGATTCGGGCCCGATTTTCCCCGAGCGATGCGATATAATAACATTAGATTTTCCCGCCGCCAACATTGCGATCCTTTGGCAGAAGCTGAATATCTCATAAAATATTTAAAATATTGATAGATTTTCTGCAATAAATCCCAGTATTCTATGGAATTTTCTCGGAATATGAGGTTATATCTGCTATTTTTAGACAAAATAAGGGGTAAATGCAAAAGAGTTTTATATCAAGAGAATTCATTACAGTATATCAAAAATAATTAAGTTTGGGCTCTATCTGACCAAAGGGAGTATGAAAATGGGGGAGAAGTCAGAATTTGCCGCTAAGAGCAGCATTGCTGCTCTGCAGGAGAAGGCGATGGATATCATAGCCTTGCGGCCAGAGGGAATTTATCAATCCGATCTGAGGAGGCTCCTGAAGATCGACAGCAGCAAATGCTCAAAGGTGGTAGCCAGGCTGCAGGGCTCAGAATTGATCCGCAGAGAGAGCGTTCCTGCCAGCAGCACCTACCTATTAAAGCTCTCCGGAGCGTTTGTCCCACCTCCTGCGGATGGTTCATCCAATGCTACTGCCCCATCTGCCGTCCCTGCTCATGCCGGCCCGAGGAAAAAGAAGTCTGGGCATGAGGAGAAGAGGAAGGACGCGGCAGGCAAACTCAAAGGCGGCATTTCCAGGGTTCATGCTGATACGCAGATGAAAGGCTATAACGCTGACATCACCGCTGCCAATATAGAAAGTGATCTTGAGAGGTTCATCCAGGGCAATGCCGACGGCCGGATCAAGAAGTTGATCGATCGGCAAATCGACAGGCTTATTGATAGAAGGATTTTCGGCCAGGTCAACCGCAGGATTCAATGTTCAATCGGCAAGATAGAAGACACGATCAATCGCAAGACTGATTCTTCGATGGACGGCAAGAGCTCAAGCCCAATCGAGAGCGAAAATGACGGTCCAAAGGATTTAAATGAGCTTGATCGCCCGGTCGGCAGCTATTTCGACTGCTCGATCGAGGACAACCTGGGCAGCAAGAGTGAGATGGATCTGGATATCGATGACCGGATCGATAGCAATTTTAACCACAATAGATTGCCTGGCAGCCACAGCCATATCGATAGCTACTTAACTGAGATCTATCTGCTCTATCTCACACGTGCGACCTCGTTTTAAAGGCCGCCAAAGAGGGTAGAATTGCTGGCATTCTGGGAGATCCTCCGCCCGTTCAACTGCTTGATGGCATCAGCGGCAGCCATAATCGGCCTTCTGATCGCTATGGTTCAGGATATGCACGCTGCCCTAATCATCGCTGGGGCCGTCTTCCTGATCACTGGGGCGGGAAATGTCATCAACGATTACTATGATCGCCAGATCGATGCCATAAACAGGCCTGACCGGCCCATCCCCAGCAAGCGAGTCCGGCCCCAGACGGCTTTCTACTACTCGATCGCCCTTTTCGCCGCCGGCTGCATTCTGGCGGGCCTGGCCGGTCGGATATGTCTGGCCATCGCCGCCTTCAACTCCCTGCTCCTCTTCTTCTATGCCCGAAACCTGAAGGCCACCCCAATTCTAGGAAATCTGTCCGTCTCTTATCTTACCGGCTCCACCTTCCTCTTTGGAGGGGCAGTGGCTGGATTTATGGGCATCCTGGCCAACCAGGTCCCCTTCGGCCTCTCCTTTCTGGCCAGCATGAGCCGGGAGATCGCCAAGGACATCGAGGATATGGTGGGAGACCAGCAGGGTGGAGCCCGAACCTTACCCATCCTGGCGGGCGAGCGCGCGGCGGCAGCCCTGGCCGGGCTCTTCGGAGTGGCGGGAGTGGCCCTGAGCCTCCTCGCCCCCTTTGGGAGGCTATACCTGCTGATAGTAGCGGTGGCGGATCTGCTCCTTCTGCTCTCTGTGTACAAAGTAATCCGGAAGGACGCAGCCGGCTCTCAGAAGGCGATAAAGAAAGGGATGGCTGTGGCCCTGCTGGCATTTCTGGCCGGGGCGCTCTTATCCTGATCAGATGATGATCCTATGAATTGATGCAAATCGTGGAATGATTTAGGATCTCATCCTGGCTTTGATCTCAGTCACATCGCTCTCGATCCTCTGCAGCCGCTCCTCTGTGCGGCCCTTAAGATCCGAGCGCATGCCGGAAACCTCAGAGACGATCTCCTCGCGGGCACAGTCTATCCTATCGATGATTTGATCCTGTTTCCCTGAGATATCTTTTAAGGAGGAGCCAGTCTCCCTGAAGCCTTCCGTAATTGACTTT
>NZ_DAIK01000150.1:0-10143 GCF_002496085.1 Methanosaeta sp. UBA458
CCCACATCCCGCAGTAAGATAATATCAAATCATCCTTTATTTTGGTTGATATTGGGTTCGATAATTGATATTATGAGCATCAATGCCAGAAAACTGTCACACAGGTTTTTTCAGCTGGTTTTGGCTCCATCTTATTCGTGTTCATGCCATGTACAGTGCGCCAACATATAGCCTGCTAAATCATGAAAATGTAAAATATCTTTAATAAAAATTTCAGATATTATTAATATATTGGATTTTAAAATTTCAAATCGATGGCAGGAAAAATGGTGGCATTTAGAGCGGTCCTCCTGCGGGATGTGGGATAAAGGTAACAAATAGAGGGGATTGGATGCGCGAAAAACACGGAAAGCAGCGGCGAGGATGGCTTAAAGTTCATGTGGCAGTTGATGTTGAATCAAAGAGGTTATTGTCTATGGAAGTTACAGAAGAAAATACCTCGGATAGCGAGGTTTTGCGCCCTTTGTTGAAAGACGTAAATATTGAGGAAGGATTGATGGATGGCGCATATGACACAAGTGACGCATTTGAATTTATGAAATCGAAAGGCGTGGATTGTCCAGGGATTAAGATCAGAGAGAATGCAATAGTGGGCAAAGATGCATGCGTCTTCGGTTAAGACCACAATCCCTCCCTAAATCGTTCTCTGTTGACATGCGGATCAAGTGCCTCACTTGAGTACACATTTAAGACTGTGGAGAAATCTTGTTCTAATCCGAGATACTCCATTATCGCTGACAAAAGGCGCGATGAATTCTGGACAAAGATATTGCTCCATCTCAACTGCGTAAAACGAACCATCTTGGCATCAGGATTTAGCTTTCGCACAATAGAATATACTTTTCTGCTGACCAGGAGTGTCAGAATTGAGATCCAAATTAGTGCTTCAATCGCATACGAGCTCTTAGTTCTGATATGATCCAATTCATACCTGCTCTTCAATTCCTTGAAGATAAGTTCGACCTCCCATCTGGCGGCATAGACTGCAGCAATATCAGATGCATTTAATATGGATTGAGAAATATTAGTTAAATAGAGATGATGTTCTTCTGCCTCGGGATTATAAACAGCGACTAATCTAAATATCTTATTATCTTTTTTGCTCTCGCCGCGATAGGATCTTCTATCGAATGAGACTTCAACATTTACGTCAAAAATAGCATCGGATTTTTCTAGTTGAATATCTTTCAAATGTTTCCCTATTAGATCAATACCATGGCAATTACCCACCTGGTTTATGCCCACTATTAAGGGAGTAGAGTTGCTCTTAACTCGAGAGACAAAAGATCCCCCATTTTCAACAATCCGACTAAAGAGCTGATACTTGTAAAATCCAAGATCAATTAATAATATTATATCTTTTACCCAGGAACCTATTTTCAAGGTCTTCATCTCGCTGGTATTCTCCGGCAGGATTGAAATGCTTTTAGGACTGTTGGCTACTGCACTTGTTAAAAACGCCACTTTTACTCCAGCAGCGACTTTCTTGGAGCGAGTGGCCGGCCATTTGTCGGCAAGGCTTTCATGAAGTCGAATGATAGTGCTATCTTGAATCATTACATCTCGAAAGCTTGCTAACCGTTTGCCCAAAATCCTGCTCGGCTCTTGAGAAATTTGCTCTATGCCATGAATTACACATTCTCTAAGAAATTTAACTAACTCGGGAGTGAAACGATCATGCCAACTGCTATCTGAGATGGTGACTTTCCCTCTGACTTCGTATTCCCGTTTCAGCTCAATGAGAGTTCGATATAATTGTGAGCCATATCCAATCGAGAGAGTCCAGAACATTATAACAGGATCAATTTTTCTCTCTCTTTCAACGAGTCCAGTCTCTATTGCTTTGGACCTAAGCCACTTGGATTCAAACATCGTAGTTAGTTCTTTCTCTACGATATCTTTCCCTATTTGTGATACCCCTTTTGCCATGCTAATCCCTTTAATTTAAATTAGGTATCACATATTCTATATAAATCTTATTAAATGGGCCATTTCTGCGAAATAATTTTGGCACATCTATAACGATTCTGCCATGAATGATCTGCTAACCGAAGACACATGGGCAAAGATGCATCTTCCAGATCAACTGCTGTTTTAGAATTCAAAAAAATGGGCTACAAGGGTTGGAAGCAAATGCATCAGTACGGTAGAAGATGGGCGGTTGAAGGCTTCTTTTCATCGATCAAGCGCATTTTTGGTGAGACGGTTCGGGCATCTTCTCGAGCGGGAATGGTTTCAGAGGTTAAAAGATCATTCATTTTGTATAATATACTTATGAGCATATAGACGTCTATGTTAAGTTAAATTATGAATTCATGTCTAACGAAATAATATTATACTAATCATGCGACACAGCAGCATGATACGCGGATATGGAGGGTTTTGTCATATTATATTCCTGAATCTAGGTCTAAAGAAGATCATTCTCAAGTAAAAATAGTAGGTGTAGATGAGACATCATGCGCTAAATTCCATAAATATGTATCACTATTCGTTGATCTAGATGATAATAAAGTTCTATACGCATGCGAGGGCAAGGATGCGAGCGTTATCAGCTCATTCAAAAAAGACCTTGAGGCTCATGATGGGGCATCAGAAAATATTGAGATGTTCTGTTCGGACATGTCTCCTGCATTTATATCAGGGATAACGGAACAATTTCCAGGATCGTCTCTTACTTTTGATAAATTTCATGTTATGAAGATGGTCAATGAAGCAGTAGATCAAGTGCGTCGCGAGGAGCAGCACCAGAATGCAGAATTAAAAAATACTCGATATATGTGGCTTAAGAACCCAAATGACCTTTCTTTGGCTGAAAAAGAAAAGCTGGGCTCTCTCAAAGACATGAATTTGCTGACATCCAAAGCATACAATTTCAAGCTTAGTCTGAAGGACTTTTGGACTTTCAATGATAAGCTCCTTGCAGAGGATTTCCTCAAGAAATGGTATTATTGGGCAACACACAGCCAAATAGAGCCTATTATTAATGTTGCTAAAACCATTAAGTCACATTGGAGTGGCGTAATAAATTATGCAGAAACTAAAATATCCAACGGCGTGCTGGAAGGAATAAATAGCATGGTTCAATCCGCAAAGAGCAGTGCAAGAGGCTTCAGAACAACAAAAAATATCATACTAATTATATATCTTAGACTTGGAAAATTGCAGTTCAATCTACCCACTTGATATAGCGAGGAACCCCACAGAGTTCTTCAGTACTGGGGTGTATTTGCTGTACCTGGGCAGCTTTACCACGTAGCCCCTGAGCTCCTCTACCAGCTCCACATCGAAGCCGCGCAGCTCCAGGAGCTTGATGGCCTTGTTCCTCTCGCCTATGGTTTTGAACTCGAAACGGTAGAGGTTCTTGTTGTAGTGGTCTGCCAACTCCCAGAAGATCGCACTGTCATCGAAGAAGTGCTTGAAGATCCAGCCGCCTGCCGCCTTGAACATGGTGATTCTCTTGCGCCTGGGGAGCACATCGAAGGTATTGGGCTGCAGCGAGCCTGAAGGGCCGCAGCCCCTCGATAGATCCGTGGCTCATCTGGCCCCTGTAGATGCCATCAAATAGCCATCAAATGAAATACCTGTAGCCGTCGCATGCCGAAAGCAACCATGATAGGAGCACGCCCGCGGTCAAATGGATCCGCTTCGATCAAATGACCGTCAAATGAGATCTTGCTTATTGGCCTCCCTTCGGAGCGGTGGCCCACCATGGAACATACTTCATATATTTCTTCGAAGCCGTCGAGTCATATGGAGCGATGGCGCCTGCCTCAACCGCCTCTTTGATAAGCCGCGAAGCCACGGCGCTGTTTTTCTCATCGATCCCGAAACGTTCGCGGAGTGACGTATTTGTTAAATAGCGGCGCATTACGTATTTCAGGCAGGCGTGAAGATAGCAGGCACGCACACGGTCGTTCTTGTCCATATCGGTCAGCGCAATGTGGGAAAAGAGCACGGCCCTCGTGAAACCTCCCGTAACCTCAAAGAGTGGCGCAGGGAGCTGGAAAAACTCTACCTGGAACACGACCTTGTCAATTCCACTGCCACGTTCCTCACATATGCGGAACCGGCGCATCAATGAAGCCAAAATCTCGTTGCGTGACTTCGGAGGCGTATCCACGAAGCGTTGAGTGTCCACCAGAGGCTCGCCGGGATTGGTGATCTCGATGCGATCGTCGAAGATCTCCACCATCGGCCCTGCACCCATGACAAAGAAGTCCTGGTGGATCAGTGCATTGGCTACCAGTTCCCTAATTGCCAGTTCAGGAAACATCGGCACGGTCTTGCGCAATGCCTGCTCGATCACCTCATTAGAGGGGAGCAGGCCATTGATAAATGCAATCAGTCTCTCGAAGCCGCTGGCATAGCCCTTATCTTCGACCTGTTCTTTCAGGGTCTCAACGCGGGACGTGCCACGGTACTTGATCACCCGCATCGACTTGCGCTGGACTGAGCGGAAGTCATCCAATCGTTTTGCGAACAGCACCGCGCCCAGATTTGTAATGTCCCAGTCGCCTGCATCGCAAGACCGAATCAGGCCCTCATCCGCCAGCGCCTCCAGGATGCCGCTGCGGTCTGCCGGCAAAGGCTGCTCAAGAAGGTCAAAGAATGCCGGATAGTCCAGCAGCCTCAGTACCTCATCAGCAGATACGTGTTCGGCAGCGAGTCCATCTTCGAAATGCGTCTTATCGAAGGCCCGCCAAAGTTTTCGCTCTTTTTCCGGGAAGTCCTTCAGTTTCTTTTTGTAAGAGCCGATGCGGATATATTCCTGCCCGGAAAAGCGCACAGGATGGCGGAAAGCCCGCCCGATTTCCAACAGGACAACTGGCCTGCTGTCTACCTCAACGGTATAAAAATCAAAGTCGATCTTGGGTTCCAGCAGGTGCAGCAGCCAACTCTCCAGCTCCTCGTTGCCGATCTTCTTTGCGGCTGGAAGGAAGGTCGTACCAACAACCTCATGCGTCTGGTCATCAATCCCCCAGATCAGGTACGCTTGACTTTTTCCAGATAGTGCCGCCGAGTTGGCCAGCGCCGACAGATATTCTCCGATCTCCTGGTGGTCATCATTGTTGTGCTTGAACTCGACAAATTCTGTCTCTTTGGGCAACTTGCGCAGCTCATTGACGAGGCCAACCAGGTATTCACTCGTACGGTCCATAGCCATGCCCCATCTCCCTCCAAAGTGACACCGAGGTCAGAGCATTTGGTTCCGTCATCGCCCTCCTCCTACAATGTTTTCTGCTTTTTCAGGCTGCCATCCTTTGTCGTCTAGACGCTCTTGAAAAACGCAAAGCTGAGACAGTTTTCATATACCCAGCCAGCTCTAATTCCTTATCTACCTGTCGCATATCCCTCGAATCAGCGTCTATGCCTTAAATAGCGATAAAAGCCTTTTGCACATAATGGCTTTGCTTCTATTGTCATTCCTGTCCAAACATATTTGCCCTGGCTGTAGCAGCGAGAAAATCGCCTTAAAGGCCAACGAGTCCTATATCTCCTGCCCCCTAAAACGCTGTATAGCACATTTGTATCTAGAAAGATCACATCTGGGCCTCTTCTTCAAACTCTTCAAACTCTTCTACAGAGCCTTCGCCAAATGCCCCGAGAAAATCGGAGATATTGAATCTCTTTATCGTGAGCTTCAGCCTCTCTCCCTCCTTAAAATCTACCTCGTGGAGCGGCTTTAGGACGCCACGTTCATAGATGCATTCGATGGTCTTGGATGTGCTCATAATTTGCCCATGGATCTATTTAGCTTGCCGGCTTAAATACTCTTCTCGCTCAAGGCTTCGTGAGATACCCCAGGCACATAGGCCATCACTAATTATCGCTTCCATCACTCTTATAACATTGCTGGTATCAATTCATGGATTCAGAGCCATTCACGACATATTTTCCCAGATAAATTGACAGTGCTTCATCCATCAGGGAGTTTTCTCTCCTCCTCCCACATAGCCTTGCTAGCCTATGCACCTTGCCTGATGATAAGATTTTCGTAACTATTCAGCCCCCCAGTCGAACCTCTATTTTCCCTCCGATACTTCATGAATCATAATGCCTGATAATCGCCCCAAAATTTAAATATTAATGGTAATCATATAACTGTGATAATGGAGGGGCGCAATTCTCGTCAAATCCCAGCGAAGGATATCAATCCAGGTAATTCCCTCTCTTCATTAGAGTCAAGCATATCCACTTCGTTGAGTCGCGAAGATATTTTAGCTATTTATAATGAAGGTCCTGACGCAGTCTGTGCTATAATACTCATTCAAGCAGCAAGGATCGTCGAACTGGAAGAGAGAGTAAAATCATTGGAGGATCAAATCAATAAGAATAGCCGCAATAGCAGCAAACCGCCCTCTACGGATACCTTTAGAAAGATAAAAGGTCAGCGTAAGCCGAGTGGCAGACCCGTAGGCGGTCAGAAGGGTCATAAGGGACATACCCTGGAAATGGCGGAAAAACCTGATCGCGAGATCGTTCATCAGGTTGCAAGATGTGAATTTTGCGGTCGGTCTCTATGCGATGTTGAAGCAACGAATTATGAACGGCGTCAAGTATTCGATTTGCCTCCTATCAAAGTGGAAGTATTCGAACATCAGGCTGAGAGCAAGATCTGCCCCAATTGCGGTTGCCTCAACAAGGCTGCCTTTCCCAAGGAAGTTGCATATCCGGTTCAATATGGAACTCGTTTGAAATCTGTTGCCGTCTATCTAAATCAATATCAGCTCGTGCCCTTTGATCGATTGAGCGAGACTTTCGTTGATCTCTTCGGCCATCGTTTAAGTCAGAGTACTCTGATCGACGCCAATCGTACCTGTTACAGTATTTTGGGGCCTGTCGAAGAGGACATCAAGCAACAGATAATTGCATCGCCTGTCATTTGCCTTGATGAAACCGGCATGCGTATCGAAGGAAAGAGAAAATGGTGCCATGTGGTTTCAACCGAGAATCTGACTTATTATGCTGCAAACCCCCATCGCGGATCTGAGGCTAATGAGGATATGGGAATACTGCCAGTCTATAGCGGAACAGCAGTGCATGATGGCTGGAGCTCTTACTTCAAATTCAAATGCAAGCATGCACTATGTAATGCACATCACATCAGAGATCTGCTCTTCATTCATGAAGAGTATAAACAGAATTGGGCCAAAGATTTGATCGATCAGCTGATTGATATTAAGGAGACAGTAGATCGCAGAAAGCCGATCCATTGCAATTTGGATCTTGCCGAGATAAATGATTTCGAAGACAGATACGATCACATAATCGAAAGGGCTAAGCTCGAAAATCCTCCTCCAACCACTTCCAATTCACAGGGGCCGATCAAAAAACGTGGAAAAAAGAAAAAGACGAAGGCCCAAAATCTGTTAGAGAGATTGCAGAAGTATCGGAGAGAAGTCTTGGCCTTCATGTATGACTTTGAGGTCCCATTTGACAATAATCAGGCAGAGAGAGATCTGAGAATGATGAAAGTCCAGCAAAAAATCTCAGGAAACTTTAGAAGCTGGGATGGAGCGAAGATTTTTTGCCGCATTAGAGGGTATATCTCTACGGTTAAAAAGAACTCCAGTTCAGTTATCGACGCTATTCAAGGAGTCTTTGAAGGGAAGCCATTCATTCCTCAGAGAACTTTGATTGCGGTCTGAATTCTTAATGATTCTGCGAGTAGGGCTGAATAGTTACAGATTTTCTTTTAAATTGGATATGCGCAACATTATCGGGGGTGGCATTTTTGAAACCATTATCCACTGTGTTACAGGCTATCGGAGCGCCTGGTTCCGTCGGAACTTTTTGATTTAGTCAAGTTCATTGGTCAGGACTATACATTATGAAGGATATTGTGCTATAATGTTAATATATGTTCTATTTAGCCTAACTTTTTATCGATCCAAGATGAATCGAAAGTCAAAAGATACAACTTGGTGATATGAATGAAAATGAATCGTCCAGTCGCGGCGTTTTTGTATGCTCACGTAATCCTTTTCGTCCTGCTATCATCTACAGGGCTGGGTAACGAAAACGTCACAGATTCTGTGAAGTTCGTGGTGATCAGCGACCTTCATTTGGGGCTCAATGAGACAGAGAACATCTACAAAATGTTCCACTATAACGATCAGATCCTGGGAGATATTATAGATGATATCAATTCCATGGGAGATGTGGACTTCGTTATCGTCTCCGGTGATCTGACTAAAGACTCAGAACCTTACAACCATCAGAGGGTTCTGGACCAGCTGAACGGCCTTAATATACCCTACTATATAGTTCCTGGAAACCACGATGTGTTCAAGGAAGGTCTGCCTGCAGAGAACTGGCCTATCGAAAAGATAGTTGAGTATTACCCCATGCCTTGGCATGAAGGCAATTCCTGGTACAGTGCAGATCCTGTGCAAGGCGTTCACCTTGTTGCACTGGACTCCTCCTCTAATGAAAACCATTCTGCTGACTGGGGTGGCGTTATATCTCAGGAACAGTTGGACTGGTTTGAACAGGACCTGGCAGATAACGAGGATAAAACCACGATAGTAGTCGTGCATCACGCTTTAAATCAGCATGAAGGTGTATCCGATCCTCTCTACTACTGTGATAATGCTGAAGCTGTTAAAGAAATCATGAAATCTCATGATGCCAAGCTGGCTATCTCTGGTCATATTCACATCACAGACATTGCTGAAGAGGATGGGTTATACGAGGTAAGCTGTCCCGCCACTTGCAGTTACCCCTGTGCATACACCGTATGCGAGTTATCAGGGTCTGAATTTACAGTCGAAGTCATTTGGTATGATAACGAGACTGTGAGAGACGTGGCCAAACAGGAATTCATCGATGCGGGAAAGGACGTGGCTCAGGCTGAGGGCGAGCCATCTGACAGAAACGCGGTGTTGAATATAGGAGCCATTATGATCTCACCAGCCATTACCGAGGAGAAGCTAGTGATAGCCCACCGGGGTGCCAGCGGCTACCTGCCCGAGCACACTCTGGAGGCCTATGCCTTGGCCTATGGAATGAGAGCCGATTACATAGAGCCCGACCTGGTGCTGACCAAGGATGGAGTATTCATATGTCTGCACGACATCCATCTGGAGAGCACCACCAATGTGGAAGAGGTCTTCCCCGACAGGGCGAGAGAAGATGGACGCTGGTATGCTGCCGACTTCACCCTCTCAGAGATAAAGCAGCTCAAGGTCCACGAGAGGACCAACACAGACAGCACGGCGGTCTTTGCCGGTAGGTTCCCCCAGAACAACTCCGATTTTGAGGTACCCACCTTCGCAGAGATGATCGAGCTCATTCAGGGCCTCAACAAGGCTACCGGCAGGAACGTGGGGATCTATCCGGAGATCAAGAGCCCCACATGGCACGCTGCCGAGGGGCTCCCCATGGAGGAGAAGCTGCTGGATCTCCTGGCCCAGTATGGTTACGAGGACTCAAACGCCCAAATATACGTCCAGTCTTTTGAGAACCACTCTTTGAGAATGATGAGAGACGATCTGGGCACCAAGCTTCCTTTGGTACAGCTGGTGGACACCGGAAACAACAGCGATACCGGAGAGAATTACAGCTCCATGGTTACTCAGGAAGGCTTGAAGGAGATCGCCACCTTTGCCGATGGCGTTGGCCCGTATAAGATGTACATCGAGGCCAACCCCAAGTTGGTTCAGTGGGCTCATGATGATGGTCTCCAGGTCCACACCTGGACGATACGCGCCGACAGCCTGCCTGAGAAATATTCGGACTTCACCGAAGAGCTGAACCAGTTCTACTTTGTATACGGAGTGGATGGGCTTTTCACCGACTTCACAGACAGGGCGGTTGCGTTCCTGCAGTCCGCAAATTGATCCTGGATCGGATTATCTTCGGCTTGGCTTAGGCCAATGCTTGAGATAATCCCCGCCAACTCTTTTTCCGGCACCTATCATTCGGCATCGGCCAAAAGCTCTCTACAAAAAGCCACCCTGGTCAGGACGGCAAAAGCCGAGGACGATGAGTGGGACCTCTGCGAAAAGATCAGCGAGGCACCCAACTTAAACGTCTATGAGCTGGCAAAGCGGATGGGCTGGTCTACCCATCGTTCAGTAATTTTGTGCCCAGATTGGTCGGAGACGCGCGTCGAGGCTGTCTTAGCCATATCTTTTG
>NZ_DAIK01000151.1:0-4075 GCF_002496085.1 Methanosaeta sp. UBA458
CTGGCAGAGGACAGCTCGGGATTTGTGAGAGCGGCTGTGGCCCTGAACCGCCAGGCCACAAGCGAGATGCTGGAGTCTCTGGCCGGTGACGAGATGACCGACTACGACTCCACTCTGCAGAAGAATCGCTATCTTGTAAAGGAGGCAGTGGCAAAAAGCCCCAATATCAACCCCCAGACCCTGGAATTCCTCGCCCGCGACTCTGATGAGCATGTCCGGGCTTGCGCGGCATCCAATCCTCTGCTCACGGCTGAGCTGATGAAGAGGATGGTCAAGGATGTGAGCTGGCTGGTGAGAAACAATATCGCCCGAAATCCTTCCACACCAGAAGAGCTACTGGCCTACCTAGCTTTGGACAGGATCATAGACGTGAGAGCGACTGCCGCCCTCAATCCCCGCACTCCCGCAGAGTCGCTGGTCACTCTTGCCAGGGACAGGAGCTGGGAGATCAGAGAGGCAACAGCCCGCAATCCCAAGCTTGATGGAAAGCTCCTGGATGAGCTCGCGAGCCACTGGTCCTGGATGGTGAGGGAAGCGGTGGCAAAAAATCCCAATACACTGGCTGAGACGCTCGAGAGATTGGCCACAGATCCCGACCAGAGCGTGCAGAAGGCGGCCAGGAGTCGGGCAGATTGATGGAGCGTTTTTTCTCCACCACCATTCGAAGCCTGCCAGCTTTATCGGATGTCAAATCAGCTCATACAGAGTGGTCCTCTGCACAGCTTTTCGTCCACAGCTCTCGATCAGCTCTTTGATCTCCTCCGCCGAGATTCCTGGCTCCTCCTTGGAGTTGCGGGCGATTCTCTCGTCCATAAGCGTTCCCCCCAGGTCGTTTGCCCCCCACATGATGGCAGCTTTTGCCGCATCCCGCCCCAGTTTGGTCCAGCTAGCCTGGATGTTGGTGACGGCGGGATAGAGGGCGACCCTGGCCAGGGCATGCATCTTCAGCCGATCGAGGAGATCTGGCCCGGCAACAGTCCTTCCCAGCAGATTATTCTCCGGGATGAAAGGGAGAAGGACCAGCTCAGTGAACCCTCCTGTCTCATTTTGAATTCCTTTCAGTATCTCCAGGTGCTCCAGCCGATCTTCCATGCTCTCCACATGGCCGAAGAGAATGGTGGAGGTGGAGGGGATCTTAAGATGATGAGCGGCCACTATGATCTCCTTCCACTGCCCTGCATTCAGCTTCTCTGGGCAGATCTTCTGGCGAACGGAATCGACCAGGATCTCAGCTGCGGTACCGGGCATTGACCCCAGACCACTCCTCTTCAGCTCCTTCAGGCAGTCTTTCACCGGCACATTGGAGTTGCGAGACATATGCAGCACCTCCATGGGAGAGTAGGCATGAAGATGCAACCGGGGATGGCTGCGGTGGATGATCTCCAGGATGCCGCAGTAGTCCTCCAGGAGCATGCCGGGCGAGAGTCCTCCCTGCAGGCAGATCTCTGTAGCTCCCCGCTCCTCTGCCTCCCTCGCCCGGCTGAGGATCTCCTCAGTTGAAAGGCGGTATCTCTTGCTATGCTTAAAAGAGCAGAATTTGCAGCTTCCTATGCAATAGTTAGTGAAGTTGATGTTCCGGTTTATTATAAAAGTGACCTCGTCCTTGCCGCTCTTCTGACGCAATAGATTGGCCAGGCGGTAAAGCTTAAGAGGCTCGAACCAGAGCCTCATCAGCAGATCATGATCATTGCTGGGGCTTTTTGGAGAGAGGCAGGCTCTTTCCATCTCCGAGAGATCTGAGACGGTCAACGATTCTCACACTTCCCTGGTGTTAATATCAGTACGGAACTGCATGGCGATCTATATGGAATTATCGCATATCGATCGGCATCTCACTGGCCACTTCATCTTTTGCGTTCTGATCCGCGCTCTCTTCTGCGCCATTCTTAGAGCTCGCCATCCTCCGCTCTTTTGGAATCTGAGATACCAGCTTTCCATGCGAGTACAGACCGCATCCAAGCACCTCTCCTCTATAAAATACTACCACATAGCCGGATTCCGAGTCCGATTCAATGGCCAGGGTCTTGCCCTCCATGAAGCTTCTGGAATTCGCTGAATCCAGGTGGATGAGGTTCCTTGTGGCATGCCGGCCGAAGACCTGCAGGGCGCTGGTAGTCGGCTTCCAGGGCCGGTCTTTCAGGTTCATGATGCGCATTCCGATGGCCTCATAACTGAGCCTGGGGAGGATGGCCTCGTTGGCCGCCCAGACGCTATTCGCCTTTCGAAAAAAGATAAAGCCCGCGAAGGCAGATGGGGGGATACCAAACCGTTCCCCCCAAAGGTCCGCCACGAATGACGTATCCAGGGGCTCAAATATATTCCTGGCTCTTGATGAGCTTGGCGACAAAGAATCCTCCTGTATCATTGAGATGGGGGTAATAACGGGCTGTCTTCTCGACCTCATGGTTCAAGTTAATGCCGCCCCATTCAGTTATTCCCGGGCAGGCCAATAAACCCGGAATCGATATCCTCTCCAACCTGGCCGTTTCGAGGACGCTTTCTATCACTAGCTCGTTCTCCTCCGGAGCATAGGTGCAGGTGGAGTAGACCACTATGCCTCCAGGCTTGGTCAGCCTGATGGCGTTCCGGAGTAGGTCGGCCTGGAGCCTGTGCAGGTCCATCGACCTCTTGCTGCTGCTCTTGCACAAGACCCCCGGCCCTCTCCTCTCCCGGCCCTCGCTGGAACAAGGGGCATCCACCAGGACCCGGTCAAATTGAACGGGGCGAGAGGGAAATCTGCGGCCATCATAACGGGTGATAGCGACGTTCATGACCCCCAGCCGTTCGCAGTTCGAGCGCAATGGAGCGATTCTGGCCAGCGATGGCTCGTTGGCGATCACCCTTCCAAGGTTTTTCATCATCTGAGAGATCTGGCAGGTCTTGCTGCCGGGAGAGGCGCACAGGTCAAGGACCAGCTCGCCTGGCTGGGGATCGAGAACCAGGGGCGGGACCATGGATAACTCCTCTTGAATATGGATGAAGCCCGAGAGGTTCTCGACAAGCTTTCCCGGGCTCTCCATATCCAGCTTCAGGCCCAGAGGATACCAGTTGAAGCTCTGATAATCGATCCCATTCTCAGCAAATCTGTCCAGCAGGGCACATCTCTCGATCTTCAGGGTATTGATCCGGCAGGAGCTGGGAAGCGCCTGGCTCTGCACCGCCCGGAAACCATCGAAGTCCGGTATCAAATCCCTGTATCTCTCCAGCCATTCCATATTTCAGAAAGACTAGCATTCTAGCAGAAATAAATTGGCCTAATTGAGCAAAAGAATTTAATAGTCAGATGTCGAGGCCAAGACCAGCGCAAAACTGTTTTCTGGTTTTCGCGAAGGACGGTGAAAGCTTGTTCAGAGGTGAAACGGGATCTTCCAATGGCGGATCCGCTCCAGCTGTACCGGTTGCAGTGGGAGGAGAGTACGATGTCAAGATCGAGGACATTGCCCGTGAGGGCGACGGCATTGCCAGAGTAGATGGATTTGTGATCTTCGTGGCTGATACCAATGTCGGCGACGATGCCCGGGTCCAGATCGATAAGGTGATGAGGCGATTTGCCATCGGACATAAGGTCTGAATTGCTTTTCTAGTAGGATTGGTGATGCAATTGACAGGTTATGATACAGATAGGTCCTCTTTGAGCGCACCAGCCCCAGTAGAGGTTGGGGGAGAGTATGATGTCCATATTGAGGACATTGCTCGCGAAGGCGACGGCATTGCCAGGGTGGAGGGATTTGTGATCTTCGTGGCCGACACCAAAGTAGGCGACGACGCCCGGATCCAGATCGATAAGGTGATGAGGCGATTTGCCATCGGCCATAAGGTCTAACCGAAAATAAATAGTGAACTACCGCGTCCTGAAGGGCGCGGCTTCCCACGTCATCGCCAAAACTTGCATCACTGATATGTGATGTAGCGGTTTTGGCTCTATGGGCGCTAGGGGCTGTTCCATCCCTGTGATGAGTATGTTCCTGGAAGCATTGTAGTCTCGATCACATGAGAATCCGCAATAGGGGCACTCATGCACTCGTACCGACAGATCTTTCTTTACGATGCTTCCACAAGCAGAACACCTTTGAGT
>NZ_DAIK01000109.1:0-10234 GCF_002496085.1 Methanosaeta sp. UBA458
CTTACAAAGCACCATATATCCTCGATTTATTGTTTTCAACACCAATCTAACAGGCGATTCGCATGGAGAGCCTTTGAGATGAAGGTTCAGGCGGCATCTTAAGGTTCTTAAATAGCCCCTAACTTGCCTAATATTATTACTAATAGGATTCGATAGTATTTAAAATATCGTATATGTTTAGCTGGCTAGTCTTGCGGTTAGCATTTGGAGACACCCCAATCCTCTCTGCCCTATTATTTATCGGCTCCACGTCAGGATTGAGAATGAACGTGAACCAGTAGTCAAACCCTATGCTGATTTTGCCGATGAATTTCCGGACCTTCCCTTCCAAGTACTCTCTATCTGGAAAATTTTTCGGAGAGGACGCCGCAATATGAAGCATCCAAATTATATTTCCGTCAAATATACATCACGATCAGGGGCAGCATCAATACTCCCATGGCATGGATCCGGTGGATGCCTGCCACTGGGGCGATCAGCCCCACGATGGTGGAGAGGAAGAAGACGAACAGGCCGAAGATGCCGGTGAAGGCATAGGTCATTGCCAGCAGGAAGACCAGCACAATGATGCAGAGCCTGGGGTAGTTCAGGCTGGATATGCTCCTGGCAGCCAGCTGGGCAGCGGCGATGGTAGCCAGATATGATGCCAGGACCACAATCACTGCCATAATCATCATCTGAGCCATGATGTTCTGGTCCAGGGTGAGGAGCTGCTGGATGGCTGCCGCAGCCCCGCTCCTGGGCCGGTCTATCACATAGAGGGCGACGAGCGAGAATAGGGCATTGGCCGAGTTCACCCCGGCGATGGAAACCAGAAATTCCTCTGCAGTGCCGGGGGACCCCAGGCGGGCGGCGATCGAGGCCACTGAGGGCGAGACTCCTGGAATCCAGGCCACCAGCGATCCGCCCAGGCCGCCGGACAGTACCGCCTTGGCAATGGTTGGGCCCGGCATCTTGATTTTGCTCTCCGTCTGCTTGGGAATCTGGACCTTTGTGGTGAGGCTCAGGATCAGGGATGAGGCTCCGAAGATCCCTGATAGGAGGGGGAGGAGAACCTGTGGCTCGAGATCCAGTGGGGAGTATAGCAGATCTTCATGCTCAAAGGCGAATATGCCCAGAACGCCGCTGGTCAGAAAGAGCATCCCTGCGATCAATTTATACTTCCAGTGAACCAGACTGCCCTGGCCCTCGATCCACGGTCCCCTCTCGGACTTGATCATCATCAGGGAGATGGCCAGGAGGAGAACGCCTACATACTTGACCAGGTAGTCGTAGTAGCTGGAGATGATCCAGGATAGGGGATAGACCAGGAGAAGGGCGAAGGCGATCGAGCCCGCGCTTCCCAGGGCCGAGAGGCGAACCGCCTCAATCCCCCGGCCCTCCAGCATCAATCTCTGGCCGGGAAGAACGGAGAGGGCGGTCTCTGAGTCAGGTGCTCCCAGGAATATCGCCGGGATAGCATCGAAGAACGTTTGGGAGATGCTGGCGGCGAGGATTATGGAGGCCATCTGAAAGGGAGTCAAGCCGAGGAGGAGGAGCTGGGGAGAGATGGCCAGGAGCATGGAGGCGAAGTTGTTCAGATGCAGGCCGGGTGTCAGGCCGCTGATGATCCCCAGGGCAAATCCTAAAGCTACACAGAACGCGAGGGTCATGTCGATGAATTCGATCATTAAATTCGCCCAGACTAACTTAGCCTTAATTTATAATAAGTCTTCGACGGAGCATGCTGGAATATAATATCAAAAGCAATAATATCCTCAGCAAATATTATCAGCTAATACTATCAGCTACTTTCATCAGCTGATAGGCCCCGCAGCCAAATATCCCCCTAGCAAACCCTTAAATACTGGTGGATTGTCGAGCTACATATTCCGCACAGGGATTATTATGCCCTGGGCGCATGAACCACATGGTTCGAACGCGCACAAGACGCGTGAGTCGGCCTATTTCGGCCATGCGGAGGATTCAAATGACGTTTGAGAAGACAAACCCAAGGATAGTCCGCCTTATCGGCGAATTGAAGGCAGCCACCCGTGATACGGGCGCTCCCCTCTGGCGTGATATTGCCCGGAGATTGGAGAAGCCCAGTCGCAACTATGCTGCTGTGAACCTTAGCAAGATCAACAGGCACACCCAGTCAAATGATACTGTTCTCGTGGCCGGAAAGGTCCTGGCCTCAGGCAATCTGGAGCACAATGTAACCGTGGCTGCCCTCAACTTCAGCAGCCAGGCCATGTCCAAGATTCAGCAAGCTGGCGGCAGGTGCATGCGGATAGAGAACCTGATGCAAGAGCACCCCAAGGGATCGGGCATTAAGATTTTGAGGTGAGAGCGATGTTAGTAGTAGATGCAACTGGATTGGTCCTGGGGCGCTTAGCAAGCGTCACCGCCAAGAGCCTCCTGGCAGGAGAAGAGGTCAATATCGTCAATGCCGAGAAAGCTCTCATCACCGGGGACAAGGAGCACATCTTTACGGATTACGGTCAGACTAGGGCGCGTGGCGGCAAAGAGAGAGGCCCCTACTTCCCCCGACGACCGGAGATGATCCTGAAGAGGACGGTGCGGGGCATGCTTCCCTACAAGATGAGGCGGGGAAGAGATGCATTCTCCAGGCTCAAGATCTATGTGGGCATTCCCAGAGAGTTCAAGGGAATGGAGTTATCCCAGCCTGATGCTGCTAAGATGAGAACTGAGAGCAACAACAAGTACATCGAGCTTGGCGCCTTGAGCAAGAGGCTCGGAGCAAACTTCTGAGAGGTTCAATATGAAGATTATTAATACCTCTGGCAAGAAAAAGGCGGCAACTGCAAGGGCCACTCTGAAGGAAGGAAAGGGCATCGTGCGTATCAACAAGGTGCCTCTGGATATCCACGAGCCCAGGCTTGCCAGACTCAAGATTCAGGAACCGGTCGAGATCGCCGGAGACCTATTAAAAGGAATGAACATCGATGTCGTCGTCAGTGGCGGCGGGATCATGGGGCAGACTGACGCCGTCCGCACTGCAATTGCCAAGGGCATAGTAGAGTGGACGGGCGATACGGCACTGAAAGAGGCCTATTCCGAATACGACCGAAATCTTCTCGTCAGCGATCACCGCCAGAAAGAGAGGAAGAAGTTCGGTGGCCCTGGTGCCAGATCCAAATACCAGAAGTCCTACAGGTGAAACTGCTTGATACCAGTCAGGTGCTTTTCCTGCGGCAGAGTGATATCCCATGTATGGGAGGAATACCGGGAGCGCATCAAGACAGAGCCTCCCGGCAAAGTCATGGATGACCTGGGAATAGACAAATATTGCTGCAGGCGTATGCTGCTCTCCCATGTGGAGATAGTAGATACCCTGAGGCGGTACCAGTAGAAGGGGGTTGTAGGGTAGCCTGGTCCATCCTACAGCGTTCGGGACGCTGTGACCTGAGTTCGAATCTCAGCAACCCCATCATACTCTTCCTTTTGAGGTGGCTATTTGAAGGGCGAGAAATATACCAGATATGAACGTGCGCGCATCGTAGGAGCACGAGCTTTGCAGGTTTTCATGGGCGCTCCAGTATTGATCGATACAAATCATACCGACCCTCTTGAAATAGCGCTTGAAGAGATGAGACTGGGCGTAATTCCCATCACCGTAAAACGCAATCGCTATTAAGGTAGGTGAATTAGTTGGAAGAAGATGAGGTGATGACGGTAGCGGGAGAATATGAGACTCTCATACCGATAGATGAGTACCTCGCCGCGGGCGTACATATTGGTACTCAGCAGAAGACAAATGATATGATGCCTTACATTTACCGGGTAAGGTCAGACGGGCTCTATGTCCTGGATGTTCAATCCACAGATAAGCGCATCCGCCTGGCCGCCAAGTTCCTGTCCAAATACGATCCGACAAATATTCTGATTGTATCCGCCAGGCAGTACGGCCAGAGGCCTGCCCTGATGTTCGCCAAGGCTACAGGAGCAACGGCAAATGTGGGACGCTTCGTGCCCAATACCCTGACCAATCCGGCCTTTCGGGGATTCATAGAGCCGGATGTGATCATTGCCACTGATCCCAGCGGGGACGCTCAGGCGGTAAATGAGGCGGTTGATGTGGGGATACCAGTGATCGCCCTGTGCGATACCAACAATATGACCTCAAATGTCGACCTGGTTATACCCACCAACAACAAGGGCAGAAAGGCTCTCACTCTGATCTACTGGCTCCTTGCTCGCCAGGTGCTGCGTGAGAGTGGACAAGAGGACCGGTTCAAGTACACTATCTCGGACTTCGAGATGGAGTTCTGAGTCCGTGAGGCCTCCAGCTGTTGCCGGCCAGTTCTACCCAGGTAGCTCAGCGGAGCTTAGGCGCCAGCTGGATGAATTTATGCCTCCTGTAGAGGAGATGCCAATAGTGGGCGGCGTGGTCCCCCATGCCGGATATGTCTATTCTGGCCGGATTGCCGCAATGGTCTACTCCCGCTTGCCAAAGAGAGAGACCTATGTGATCCTGGGGCCTAACCATCATGGCTTAGGATCTCCGGTAGCACTATCTCGCGATTCATGGAGAACTGCTCTGGGGGTGGTCACGCCAGACCTCGAGCTGGCCGATCTTCTGACCGGGAGCATCATCGACCATGATGAGGCCGCTCACCAGCATGAGCACTCAATTGAGGTGCAGATTCCATTTCTTCAGAAACGGTTTGAGGATTTCAAGATCCTCGCCATCTCCATGGGAATGCAGGATGAGGAGACGGCAGTAGAGGTGGGCGAGGAGATCGCCCGGGCGGCCTTGAAGCTTGGGCGAAAGTGCACCGTGATTGCTAGCAGCGATTTTACCCATTATGAGCCAAGGGAAGTGGCAAGAAAGGTGGATTCACAGGTCATTGAGGCCATCCTGAATATGGATATCCCCCAGATCTACTCCCGGGTCTACCGCTTTAATGCATCCTCATGTGGCATCGGACCGATTGCGGCAACCATTGCCGCCTCTCGCCTCTTGGGGGCCAGCAGCGGCAAGCTGCTCTGCTACGGCACAAGTGGGGACGTGAGCGGCGACTATAGCCAGGTAGTAGGATACGGAGCGATTGTCTTCACCTGAAGAGGGCTTCTCATGACGATGGCATCGGCTCCCGGCAAAATCATCCTCTTCGGAGAGCATGCCGTTGTCTCCGGCACTGCCGCATTGGGAGGAGCCATAGATCTGCGAGCTAGGGCTATTGTGCAGAGCCTGCCGGGAAGGATTTTGATAGAGACTGACGACCTTTCACTACGAGGTTTTTCTCTGGATCTCTCTACCGGGGAGATCAGGTCAGCCAGTGCGGCCTATGCTACCAGATATGTATCAGCTGTTTTAAAGGAGCTTGGTGCAAGGGATGTTAGGGTCATGATCGAGTCGGACATCCCGCCGGCAGCGGGTCTCGGATCATCGGCGTCCATAGTGGTTGCCACGGTAGCTGCTCTAAACGGTCACCTGGGCCTGGAATTATCACAAAAAGAGATTGCAGCTCTCTCCTACCGCATAGAGAAGGAGGTTCAAAAGGGGAGAGGCAGCCCCATGGATACTGCTCTGGCCACATATGGCGGCTACCAGAGGATTGCAGATGACAACCAGCGTCTCGATCTTCCACCTTTAGAGATGGTGGTGGGATACACCAGACTGCCTCATGATACCTTTTCCCTGGTGGAGAAGGTCCAGCTCTTAAAAGAGCGCTATCCAGACCTGGTGGGTCCCATATTCCAGGCCATAGGAGCCATATCCGAGAGGGCTGCTCCTCTGATCCGAGAGCAGAGACTGAAAGATCTGGGCGAGCTGATGGACATCAACCATGGCCTCTTGGAGGCCCTGGGGGTGGGCTCCAGAGAGCTGTCCGAGCTAGTCTATGCGGCGAGGAATACCGGAGGAGCCTTAGGGGCCAAGCTGACGGGAGCGGGAGGAGGAGGATGCATGATCGCCCTTCCCGGGATGGCCGGAAAGGATGCATTATTGGTGGCCTTGAGGCAGGCCAGAGGAATGGCATTTGCAGCTATGATGGGCTGTGAGGGCGTCCGGCTGGAGGTTGCGTGAGTCGGGAGGGCGAGCAATGGTTCGGGTCTTGAAGATCGGAGGAAGCATTCTGACCGATAAGAGCTGTGAGAGAGGCGCCCTGCCCATGGAGATTGAGCGGGTGGCCAGAGAGGTCGCCTCCAGGCCCCACGATCTGGTGCTGGTGCACGGAGCAGGGTCATTTGGACATATTCCTGCCAGACAATATGGCCTGCCACAGAGGTTCAGTCCGGAGGGCTTGAGGGTGACCCATGAGTCGGTGGTCAGACTGAACCGTCTGGTGCTCGAGGCCCTGGCCAAAGCAGGGGTCGGGGCCCTGCCCGTCCACCCCTTATCCTGCTTGATCCTGTCCGGAGGAAGAATAGAGAGCTTTGCCACTGAGCCGATAAAAAAGATGCTGGAGGATGGCATTATGCCCATATTGCATGGTGATGTGGCCATGGACTTGACTCAGAGGGCAGGGATAGTATCCGGGGACCAGTTGGTAAGCCATCTGGCCAGAGCTCTCAAGGCAGAGATTGTGGCCGTGGGCTGCAATGTGGATGGGGTACTGTTCTCTGGCCGTCCCATGGCAGAGGTCAAGAGATCGGATCTTCCGTTAATTGAGGGAGCCATCGGAGGAAGCGCAGGTATTGACGTCACCGGCGGGATGAAGGGAAAGCTGGATGAATTACTGGACCTGGCAGATATGGGCATGAGCTCAATGATATTCAATGCCTCCAAAGAGGGGAACATCGTGCGGGCTCTGCGGGGCGAGGCCATAGGGACCAAGGTCTGGAGGCCGGATTGACCACCTCCAGTCGAAAGCTCGATCATATCAGAATCTGTCTGGACAATCCTGTGGAGTCTGAGGGAGTGGTGGCTAGGTCCTTTGATGATCTGGTGCTTGTCCATAAGGCTCTGCCGGAAATCGACGAGGCAGATATCGATACTTCCTGCCGGTTTTTGGGAAGAAAGCTATCAGCACCACTCATGATCAGCGCTATGACCGGAGGCCATCCCAGCGTCAAGGAGATCAACGTAAATCTAGCTCTGGCTGCATCCGAGCTTGGCATAGCCATGGGAGTGGGCTCGCAGAGGGCAGCTCTTGAGGAAGAGAGCCTGAAGGATACCTTCTCCGCGGTGCGGGATGCCGCTCCCGATATTCCGATCATCGGAAACATCGGCGCGGTGCAGCTGAAGCGGTCCGGACCCGGGATTTTGGATCAGCTGGCAGAGATGATAGATGCCGATGCTATCGCCGTTCATCTGAACTTCCTCCAGGAGAGCATTCAGCCGGAGGGGGATCGAGATGCCTCCGGGGTGGTCAAAGTGTTAGGAGAGGCAGCAAATGGATCGGTGCCCATAATCGTCAAGGAGACGGGGGCGGGCATATCCAGGGAGACGGCTGCCAGCCTGGCAGATGTGGGAGTCAAGATGATAGACGTATCCGGGCAGGGGGGCCTCTCCTGGGCCGGAGTTGAGACCTACCGGGCAGCTGAGATCGGCGATTGTGACCTGGAGGAGATGGGAAGGCTGTTTTGGAGCTGGGGAATTCCTACTCCTGTGAGCATCGTCGAGTGCCGATCTATCGGCCTGGACGTCATCTCCTCGGGAGGGATCCGGAGCGGCCTGGATGTTGCAAAGAGCCTCTCACTGGGGGCGAGCCTTGCCGGGACTGCCCTTCCCATGCTTAAACCGGCAACAAAAGATGCAAAAGCCGTGGTCAGAGCCATGAGCCCGTATCTGCGCGCTCTGAGGATCTGTATGTTCCTCACCGGTTGCAGAAGGGCTGGGGAGCTGAAAGGAGTCCCTCTTGTGGTTCTAGGAAGGACCAGAGAATGGCTTGGGGCCCGGGGTTATGATTTGAATGAGTTTTCTGCTTATAGAGAGTTGACAAAATGAAAGATATTGCGATAATCGCCGTCGGCGGCTATAATGAGATCGGCCGCAACATGACTGCGATAAGGATAGGAAAAGATATTGTAGTAATGGATATGGGGATCAGGCTGGATCGGGTGCAGATTCATGAGGATACCGATGTAGAGTCCCTGCATGCCGCAGACCTGATCAACATAGGCGCCATTCCCGATGACAGCATAATGGAGAACGTTGATGGAAAGGTCAGGGCTATCGCCTGCACTCATGGTCACCTCGATCATATCGGAGCCATATCCAAGCTGGCTCATAAGTACCATGCTCCGATAATTGCCTCTCCGTTTACGGCAGACCTGATAAATCAGGAGATCAAGTCGGAGAAGATCTTCGGGGTGAACAATCCCCTGAAGACCATGAACGCTGGAGAGCGTTTTCAGGTTACGCCGGATATCGATCTGGAGTTCGTGCGGGTACAGCACAGCATTGTGGACTGCGTGTTTGCCGCCATTCACACTCCCAAAGGGATTATTCTCTATGCCAATGACTTCAAGATCGATCGATCGCCGACATTGGGTGAGCCGCCAGACTTTGCCCGGCTGAGGGCCTTGGGAAAGGAGGGGGTGCTGGCTCTCATCACCGAGACCACCAATGCCGCCATCTCCGGAAAGACGCCGTCCGAGCAGATAGCCAAGGACCTGGTGATGGACGTTCTTATCGGCACAGAGGAATCCAGGTCTGGGGTCATGGTCACCACCTTCTCCTCCCATATCGCCCGGATCAGAGCGATAATCGAAGCAGCTCATAAGATGGGGAGAAAGCCGGTGCTCTTAGGCCGGTCCATGGAGAAGTACTGGGGTACGGCAGTGCGGACCGGTTATGCCCAGCAGGGGGAAGTCTCAGTCTTTGGAAGGAGAAAGTCGGTGGACAAGGCCCTGAAGAGGATCATGAGCGAAGGCAAGGACAAGTATCTGCCCATCATGACCGGCCATCAGGGTGAGCCGGGGGCGATATTGAGCCGGGTGGCCAATGGAGAGACCGACTTTCTGGTGGAGTCTGGAGATCGAGTGATCTTCTCTGCAGGAATCATTCCCCAGCCTCTGAACGAGTCCAACCGCCATACTGTGGTGACCAAGCTAAAGATGAGAGGAGGCAGGATCTACGATAATGTGCATGTCTCCGGGCATGCCTGCCAGGAGGATCACTGGGAACTCTTGCGGATGATCAATCCGGAGCATGTCATACCGAGCCATGGGACGCTGGCCAGTCATGGCAGCTATCTGATGATGGCTGAGGAGACTGGCTACTCTCTGGGATCGAATATCCATCTGGTGAGGAACGGCCAGGAGCTTCTCATCGATTGAAGCTTAATTTAAATAGAATCAAGGGATAGGGAGGTTGTGAGAAGGATGATGGAGGAAGAGCTGGAGAGGCGTGCGGCTCTGGTAACGGCAACCATCGAAAAGCTGCTCCCAGTGATGCATCCGCGCGGCCTGTATGAGGCGAGCCGGCACCTGGTGGACTCCGGCGGGAAGAGGCTGAGGCCGTCGATGCTGCTACTTGCGGCTGAGGCTGCGGGTGGAGAGGCTCTCGCCCTGGCTCCGGCGGCGGTATCCATCGAATTGGTCCATAACTTCACTCTCATTCATGATGACATCATGGACAATGCCGATGTGCGTCGGGGGAGGCCTGCGGTGCATAAGATCTGGGGGCAGTCGGGAGCTATTCTGGCTGGCGATACCCTTTACTCCAAGGCCTTTCAGGTTTTGGGGATGACTGCTGCCAGCCCGGAGCGGATCTTAGGGGCGATGAATATGCTCTCCCGAACCTGTACAGCGATTTGCGAGGGCCAGTGGCTGGACATGGAGTTCGAATCCAAAGACCGGGTGACTGAGAACGAGTACATGGAGATGATCGAGAAGAAGACCGGTGTTCTCTATGGCGCTTCTGCTGGGATGGGGGCGCTCCTGGCCGGGGCACCGCTCGAGGTGGTCAGGGCGCTGGATGAGTTTGGCCGGCTGACGGGCATGGGATTTCAGCTCCAGGATGATGTCATCGATCTTTTGACCCCGGAGGAGGTCTCGGGAAAGAAGCAGGGCGGGGATCTGATCGAGGGGAAGAAGACATTGATCATGATCCATGCCTTTGCCAATGACATAGTGGTGCCGGTCTTCAGCAAGAAGGATGCATCGGCAGAGGAGATCTTCCGGTCGATCTCCATTCTGGAAGGGAGCGGCTCGATTGAGTATGCCAGGTCCAGAGCAGAGGAGATGGTAGTACAGGGCAAGAGGGCTTTGGATGTTCTGCCTCCATCACCGGCCAAAGAGACGTTGCTGGAGCTGGCCGACTACATGATCCGCAGAAGGT
>NZ_DAIK01000109.1:10271-16031 GCF_002496085.1 Methanosaeta sp. UBA458
GGTATCGGATTGGTATCGGCTTTGAGTTCTTCTGATACTATTTTTATCTCTAATTCAAAATCATTTGCATCCAATGGAGATTACCTTTGCAGATATCGATGATATCTTTTCTGAGGCTCTTCGCTGAAATATGTGGGGGAAGTCAAGAAGAGAATATGGCCTCTGTTCCTCTGTTTCTCTTTGGTTGGGTCAGAGCATAGCGTTTCACCACAGAGGCAAAAAGATACAGAGAATTAGCGATTCAGGTTCACCCATTCAAAATAGCGAGGAACCTTTTCTGATTTGGAACGATTGCCCCAGCCTAACGATGAAAAAAACGGTAGAGGACACCCTAAAAGGACCATACGCAATCGAGCTTTCTTGGAGAGATATTCACTGCCCTCTGCTTTGGCAGTCAACCACCCTTCGCCCGTCCCGGAAAAGCATGACCACATTTTGAGCATCCTTAATGTCCTGGAGCGGGTCGCCATCCACTACCAGCAGGTCTGCAGCGCGCCCGGGTTCAATAGCTCCGATGCTATCCGTTCTCAGTGCCCGGGCGGCCTCAATGGTCGCAGCTCTCAGGGCCTCCTGTGGGGTGAGTCCACAATCCACCAGCAGCTCCAGCTCGCGGTGAACGCCGGCGCCGAAGGGAACGCCGTTTATGGGCGCGTCGCTTCCCACAACGATCCAACCTCCTGCAGCATAAAGCTCTCCCACTCGCAGTCTGAGCTGCGAAGAGATCTGTGGAGGAAGTACCGCGTCTGTGACTGACAGCGTCGGCGTAATTGGCACGTTTTGTTCCACCAGTCTGTCCAGGACATCCTCTGGCCAGCCATCAAGAACAGCCCTCGCTTCGACATGCTCCAATCCGTCAACCCCGGCGGCGAGAACGTCCTCCAGGTCTTCGAGGGTGCCCCAATGGGCGGTGACGGCAAGGCCTTGCTCGTGCGCCTCAGTCACAATAGCATCAAGGACTTCGGGGGCTATTGGTTCAAGGTCGCGCCCAGGCCCGCCTCGCTCCTGAACCACCTTGATGAGGTCTGCTCGATCTTCGCCGCTGGCGAGCTCCTTCACTGCTCTGCGGGCTTCTTCCGTGGTGCTTGGAAGTCGCACTGAGTCAGATGCCGGATCAACTCCAAAGGTAGCCACTGGATGGCCGCCCGGCGTCGTGAATATGGGGCCGGCAGCAAACAGGCGCGGCCCTTCCAGGGAACCGTCTCGAAGATGCCGGCGAAGCTCCATGATCCAGCCATGCTCGTTCCCCAGGTCCCGGACGGTGGTGACGCCGTTCTCCAGAAATGCACGCCGCGTATCGGGGTAGAAGCGCACCCAGTCGAAGACCAGCTTTGGCATCTCCAGGATGCCCGGCTCTTCATTGGCTTTATAAGTCTGCGGTCCCAGATGCACATGCATATCGATAAGGCCCGGCATCAGGGTGTAGCTGGTCAGGTCGAGAACTTTTGCTCCAGGTGGGATGTCGATTTTGCCCTCTTCTCCGACCTCAATTATCGTGCCATCTTTAATGAGGACCTCAGCCCTATTGATCGGTTCTAAGTCTTCTCCTTCCAGCACAGTCGCATTGGTCAGGGCAAGGTATCCCTCCTGTGCCGCTCCGGCTGTGTAAAGCGTTGCATTATAGCAGATAAAACAGCCTGCAACAAGGATCGCGACTACTGCAAATGCATCCAGCAAGATGCGCTTCAAGTGAAAGGATTCGCTCATTTGCTTTTCCCCCAAGACGTTTTGAATTTTCTGCTATACCCAAGCTTCATATCTCTTTTTTTCTGCTCTTATCTTCCATGCCGCCAATAGAAGCAGCATAACCACGCCAAGTAAGAAGACTGTTCTCTGAACCAGCTCGTCATAAAACATCGCCTCATCAAATGGCACTAAGAGGAAGGCAATCCATGCTCTGGTCAGGAGAGCTCCCCCAGCCAAAGAGAGTGTATGGGAGGCGCTCCAATCTCTGCTCTGCGACCATCGCCATGTCAGGGCAGCCAGCAGGCCTACTGTGAGGATGTTAATTATGAAGCCTGGCCAGTCGATCATGAACATCGAAGGGATGCCAAGCATTTCGCATCCTGTTTCTATGATGTTCGGCAGGCTCAAGAGCATAAAGGCAGCAGTTCCAACCACCCATGGTTTGGGCAGCCGTATGGCGGCAAAGGGCCGCTCTTCTAATCTGACGGAAAACGCCAGGGCGATCAAGGCCATAACGACGATGGCCGTTCCAGCCATCTGAAGAGCAGATGGGAAAAACTGGTCATCTATAGCTATCCCCCAGCAGAGGATTGAGGACGCCAGGATATACAGGAGCGATATAATAGCTAACCCGAGGTTGCCCAACCACGGCACCGTCCTGCTCCTGGGAACAAAGGTCTCAATTATTGCGATGGGCGCGCTTATGCTCCAGATCACATGCCCCAAAACGAAATACAGTGCATCCAGATAGCTGATGCCTAGTGCCGGGATATATGTGGGATTTGGCATGTCATGCCATAATTCTGTGATCTGAAAGGATGGATCGAACAGGCTGTGGTCGATCAAGCCCGCCATGAAGATTCCGAAAGCAAGTGAGAGCAGAATTATCGTCGGCCAGCCACGGCCTGTGCGGCGAGCGCTCTCTCGGATGATGATGGCTGCGCCACCATAAGTCGGCGCTAAGAGCAATAAACCCACCAGCATCTCGGTGAAGGTCTCAGACGAATAGCCGATGAGATACTCCGCGGTCAGAGGCGCCAAGAAGAATAGCCCGAGCACAGGTGCGATGCTATTCCAGAAGCCCAATCCCCTTTGAGGCTTTCTCAATCCAACTGTTTGAGATATCGTACGATCCATAGTCTTACCTCTGATCCGCTTTGGTTGCCCGATCAAATATCTCGAAGATCTCGGCACAGTAGGTCTCCAGGCCGACTATGGCGATGAGGTACTGATCTGCCAGATACTCGCCAATGGCCCCCTGGATAGCGCTGGCCATGGCATGGATATCGAACTCGCGGAACTCGCCGCTGGCCTGGCCTTCGGTAAGGAGCTGTTCAAGCGCATATACAACCGGGTCCTCCCCATCATCGGACAGCTTATAATAGGGAACGTTGTCGAGCGTCCTGGCATTGAAAACGATCTCGATCAGGGCGACGTTATGTTTGGAATGCGTTCCCTGGTATGCAAGCCTTGCCTCGATGAATATGCGCAGCTTCTCCCGCGCTGTACTTCCTTCTTTCAATCGCTCTGTTACATACGCGTTAGCCTCAGAGAGCAGTGTCGTCAAAGTCTGGTTTATCAGGTCGTTTTTATCGCTGAAATGGTATGAGATCAGGGGCGTGCTGATTCCAGCTCTCTTGGCTATTTGCGCAAGGCTGGCGTTTACATAGCCGATCTCATCGAGAGTGGCAATCGTGGCCTCGATTATCTGCTCTCGCCTCGCCTCAGCAATGAACGATTGCCTTTCGTCTGCTTCTTTATCGTTTGTCATCTCTTCTCCCTTTGGGATCGGCCCAAACGCTCTCGTTCAAGCGCCCATGCCTTTTTGACTGTATGCTCAATTTTTTGATCATGCGATCAAAAATCCGTTTCAGCATTCATATATAAATAGATTGTCCACAAGTCAAATTTCCGGGGAAGAATCCTGCTGGAGAAATCCTCCCCCAATGTTGCCCGGATCCAATTCCCTAAACTCTGTTGCCGTTTCGCGCTGTTTCGGGCTTCCCGTTGCAGAGGATTTTACGGCTCCTCGCTAATCTTCATTCATTTTCCTTCATTGAGGCGGCGACCTCATGGGTGGCGAGGATGCCGTTCAAGGCGGCTGGAAAGCCGGCATAGATTGAGATGAGCAGCATTATCTCGACGATCTCCGCCTCGGAGAGGCCTGCCCTGAACCCGCCGCCAATATGAAACCGGAGCTGCGATGGGGCCGTCCCTTTTGCCGCAAGCGCTGCAATGGTCGCGACCTGTCGGTCCCGCAGGGAGAGGAGACCCCGTGCATAGATATCGCCATACCCGAATGCAATGACGTATTTTGCGATGTCCGGGTTGATCGGGTCGTATGTCTCCTTAAGGATGCGTTCCTGTTCAGGCGCAATCATGGCAAGCAGATTCTTCCCTCTTTCATACCTCCCTTCGGATCCGGCGTGAAGGGAATCCGTCGGGAGCGCTTGGCCGGTCTCCTGCAGGACCTCGACAAGCGTCTTCATGGCGTTCAGTGTTGCCGGGAACCCAGCGTACCCGCACATCTGAATGATGACCTCGCGGATCTCCTCCGGTGTGCAGCCGACATGAAGTGCGGCATGGGTGTGGACCTTCAGCTGAGGCGCTGCAGTGCCCATGGCTGTCAGGGCGGCAACCACCGCGAGTTCTCGGGTCCTGTTGTCGAGTCCGTCACGAGCATAAATCTCGCCGAACGAGTATTCGATGAGGTACCGGGCAAGGTCGGGGCAGATCCTGTTGATGGTCTCTTCGACCTGGATTCCGGCTTCCATCGATCTGGAGCAGTTTTCTCCTTCCAATCTCTGCGTAGTCTTTCATTGTTCCTCCCTTTCAGGCAAATCCATCATGCCAGCCCTACAGCCACGCAACCACGAGTGGCTTGCGGCGCGGAATCCCGTAGATCTCGTGCTGCGGGTGGCCGAATATCATCGCATAGGCGCTTCTCCGCCCGGCGGGGATACTTAGGTCTTTTTGCAGCGGCTTGTACGATGATGCCGCCATCGCAACAAAGCCGGCCCAGCAGGTACCAATCCCGTGTGCCGGCGCCGCGAGATCGAAGTGGGTGAGCGCAATGATGGCATCGGTCTGGGCCACTGGATATTCTTCCGGTATGGTGGCTACGAGCAGGTGCGGGGCGCCCCGACAGATAACATCGCTGCCGCTCTCCCATCCCCTAATGAGCGCCGGGACGTAGCCGCTCATGGGATGGTTTGAGCCGGCGAGCGTTCTCATCCATTCGATGGTCATGGCAGCGATCTTCTTCACCCTCTCCTGATCGTGGACAACGATCCATTCCACTGGCTGTCTGTTTCCCGCGGATGCGGCATACCGGGCGATATCGAGGAGTTCGAGGATCTTTTTCTTTGGCACCGGATCCTTCGTATAGTGCCGGACAGAGCGCCGCTTCCTCAGGTAGTATCCCATATTATCAGGTGCAATATCCCCCGCTCCCGCTGGCAGGCGCATCTTTTCGTCCGGGCGATCTTCCAGGATTAGCGCCTGCGACGGGCAGTGGGCTTCACAATGCCTGCATTGGATGCAAATGCCAGCTTTGGTGTCATTCGTTTTCGGCAGTGAGTTCTCATCGGCAGGCTCAATGATACCCATTATGCAGACCGTGGAGCAGATCCCGCAACGAGTGCAGAGATCTTGGTCGACCAGTATGGTTGTCATGTAAATCGCTCTTGCTATGATGTCATCGCCGTATCAGCTTCTTTCCGGCGCTCCACGCGTCACCGGCATGCTTCCCAAGCGTCCAGTAGCGGTTGTCGGGCATGGTCAGGAAGAGCGGGTCGATCCCCGGGAAATCAGGCTTTCCGTCTTTGATTACCCTGCCATCTGCATATGCACCGACTATCTCGCCGATGTAGAGGCTGTTGGTTGGGAGGGGCACGATCTGGACGAGCCGGCACTCAAGCGAGACCGGGCATTCCCGGATCATCGGGGCGGTCTTCAGCGAGCCGTAGAAGATCTCGAAGGTCTCCGATTTGTCGACCTTTTCTCCAGACACAAGCCCGCAGTAATCGGTCTTATCCAGAAGCTCCGATGATGGGATGTTCACTGAGAAGGTCTTTG
>NZ_DAIK01000133.1:0-21807 GCF_002496085.1 Methanosaeta sp. UBA458
AGGAAGCCGTGGAAGCCCTGCTATTTAGGGCGGGGGGCAGTCACTTCACGAAAGAAACTAAAAGGCTCTTCGCTGAATTATGGGGGTGAGTTCAGGCAGAGAATATGGCCTCTGTTCCTCTGTGTCTCGGTTGGGTCAGTGCATCGCGGTTCACCACAGAGGAACAGAGAATTTCTGATTCAAGTCCACCCATACCAAATAGCAAGGAGCCAACTAAAAAATTAAAATAGCACTCCTTTGGGCTCGGAGATCAGGGTCACAGGACGGCCTGAGAGCTGGGCGGTCAGCCATGGGTCAAGGCCTGTATTGTCTGCTGTCTGCTGGCCGTTACCTGCATTGCTATTTATGATGATGGGCGTGCTATTGGCGGCATAATATGGATGGTACCATGATGGTGCATATCCTGGTGGGTAGACTGTGCCATTATAAATCTCAAAGCCCTTTGGCGCGCTCCCCCAGTTCCAGAGATTATTGCGAGTCTCCTCGATTTTTGGCTCTTCGCCGTGCTCTTTCAGCCATGAGGCCCCATATTCTCCTCCCACATCCAGAAAAGACTGAGCTGATTGTGGGAAGATGATCATAAGGCTAATGCAGATCATTATTGACAGCATCGTCTCCATATGCACATCCCTTCAATTCTTTTCATGATTTCAATAAATTGCTGTTGCTCCCTCTTAATACCCCATGTGGTTCATCCTCAATATCTCGATGGTCCTGGCATTACTGGAATCGGGTGCTTGCGGGATTTTTTTGGGAGCAGATCCCCACATGGAGAGGTTAGCATAGGCTCCGGTTTCATTGGTGACATTGGTGGTGTTCACAATGTCTTTAAGGAGCATTTGCCCCTCATGGCCTGAGATATCCACGGACTGCGCGCTTTGCGAAAGGTTGATGGTCTTATTCTCATCTGAGGCGGAAAGGGATGAATTGTTGGCAAGGTTATCGGATAGCTCTGCCAATAGCATATCGCCATTAGTGCCACTGATATTGATTGGTGATCTGCTCTCCGCAAAGAGGACAAGGGCCATCAATATGGCTAGAATTAGAATCGTGCACTTCATATATCCCAAAAGGTCTGATTCATCGCCGGCTTAAATACGCTTTGCTGCCCGTTTGCAATATAGATCTGGGAAATCATGCTAATGCCGCAAGATTGATAACGTTGTGAGTAGAAACTCATATGAGTCAGCAAAAGGGGGCTGCAAACAAAGCCTTATATCGCAGTCTCATTGCCAGCGATGAGACTTGTGAAAAATTGCGGCATTACACAGGGAATGGATCGATTAATCGCAAAGAATGTTTCGGATCAAGGGATGAAAGATGTCTGATGAAGAAAAATCCACTGCAAAGCAATCCTCGCCTCAATTCATACCCAAATTAAAGGGCAAAAGGGTATTGATCCGTCTGACCTCCGGAGGTCAGCCGGTTACTGGGACTATTGAGTCATTCAACTCATATGAGATCCTGCTCCAGACTGCAAAGGGAGAGCTACTGGTATTCAAGCATGCTATTGCCACCATCGAGGTCGTGGACGAGCCCAGAGGGTATAGGCCTGCCGTATGATGACGATAGCAGTAGACATCTCAGTGCATCTTGGTGATCGACATCTTTGCCGGCAACGCAGCAAGTTTTGCTCACTGAAGGGCTGCAAATAGAATCATCCTCTCCTATTTTTAACAGATTCTCTTTATTTGTCTTCTTGCCAGCCACCTCTCCAGCCAGCTTGCTGCAAAGAGAATCACCGCAGAGGCCGTCATGCCTAGCAGTGGATAGCTCTGGCCCAGAATGATGGCAATGAACCCTCCTCCTGCAATGGCCGAGAGAGCTCCATTACATGTAAGCCCGAGTCTATCTTTATAGAATCCGGCGAGCACAGGCATGAGAAGGCCGCTGGTGAATACTGTGTAGGCGATGAGCAGGGTTTTGATGATATCGGGATTGGAGACTGCAAGAATTAGAGCAGATGCTCCTATTGCCACTACTGCTATCCTGGAGACCTTCATCATATGGTCCTGAATGGCGTTTGGATCTGCGTTGCTCCTCACCCTCCTGTACACCTCTCCATAAATATCGAAGGTGAGGATAGATGTGGCAGTCATGAGGCAGGTATCGGCTGAGGACATAAAGGCGGCCAGGAGAGCTGCGGCCACCAAGCCCACAATCGCTGGCGAGAGGAGCCCTGCCATCAGGGATGGAATCGCCTGCTCTGGGGTGATTGTCGGATAGAGATATCTGGAGAATATTCCCAGTGAGGTGATCAGAAATGCCAGGGGTATCAGGAGGACCGCGGAAATGAATGCAGACGCCTTCGCCCCTTTTGAGCTGCGGGAGGAGAATATATGCGAATACATATCCGGGCCAATAAGGTAAGCTGAACCTACGACCAAAATCATGGAGATCACTTCCCAGCAATTCATTTCAGCAGATGTGGGAAAGCTCAGCTGGATGAGGGGCAAGGGTCCCGCGGCCTTCAAGGCTTGCCAGAAAAGGGCTATCATTCCAAAAATTATTATCAAGATCTGAAACATGTCAGTTCTTATGACGGAAACTTTTCCTCCATATGCAGTATAGAGAACGAATACCATAGTGCAGGCAACCATGTAATGGGATATATCCCCACCAAAGACCGCTAAAAGGATATTTCCAGAAGCTATGATCTGAACGGCGATCACGCCTATCCAGGAAATGGCGATGAGAATAGATGCAGCAGCCCTTGCTCTCTCCCCCCAGAAGGAGCCGACAAGCTGGGGCAGAGTGCTACATCCGGTGGCTCTTATCTTTTCAGCCAGAAGAACAGACAGCAACAGCATTCCTATTGTGCCCGAGAGCAGCCACCAGGAACCGGGAAGCCCCCGGCTGTATCCCAGGCCAGCCATTCCTATGGTTGTGGAGGCTCCCATTATCGTTGCACAAAAGGTGCCTGTGAGGGCTATAGTCCCCTGGTTTTTGCCAGCAAGATGGAAGTCCGCCAGCCCTTTCAATCGATGGCGCCAAGTTCCTATGATAAAAATGGCCAGCATATAAACTGCTATCGCTATGACCGCGTGATTCGTAAATCCTCCTGGAAAGCATATGGCTGATTACGTCTCTTGTATTGCATTCCTGGACAATGTGGGACTGCAGTTATAAGGCTGGTCATCTTTCTGGATCTCTCCGGGGGAGTTCTGCCGGAAGAAATTTAAATATCTTGCGCGTAGTTGTCATTCAAAAATTATCGTGGATGGTGAAAACAATGAAAAAATTCGGAATGGCTGTGCTGATCATGCTGATGGCGGCATTATCGCTGACCGCGATTGCTTATTCATTGGACGGCGTTGAATATCGGCCTGCTGAAAAAGCGATGGAGAAACTCTTCGAAAAGGGTATTGGCGGTCCATGGGTGGGCGGGGACCCATTCACATCCGACATCTTCAAGTCCGATGGGACCCAGATGGGTCAAAAGCAGATGACTTCAATCCAGTTCCCACTTTCAAGTTGCCAGCTGATGGGATTCTTAAAGACTGACAGCGGGCTGATAATCGCTTCCGACAAGGATAACAGCCTCAAGCTGAGTCCCGGTCCCGGCAACTATCCTGTCTATGGATGCTTCGAGGATGGCAAATTGATGGGTCTCTTTATTGATTTCAGATTCTTATCTATCTGAGGGTCCGTTCCGGGCTCTCGCATAGCTTTTTATGATGCAAGGCATTCCCTCATGACAGGCATGGACACAATACCCAGCGTTTGGCGATATGGTCTTGCCCTGTTGATTGTGATTGCAGGATTCGCCGCATTTACCTGGTATCTAACCACCGGAATATCAAGCTCTTTCGGCGGCCTGAGCCAGATGGCCGCACCCGGTGAGCTGGAGCTTGATCTCAAGGAGCCTGGGGAGTATACCATCTTCTACGAGAATAAGAGCTACTTCAATGGCAGCTTCTATATGACCGTTGAGCAAATACCAGGCCTTCAGATTGTGGTGATGGAAAAGTCTTCTGGCCGAAGGCTCCAGACCTATCCCGCACCAACCGGCTCAACCTATTCCATCGGTGGGCGCTCTGGCCAGTCCTTCATGGCTTTCCGAGCGGAAGATGCAGGAATCCATGTGATAAATGCGTCCTACCCATCTGAGCCCGGGCCGAAGGTTATCCTGGCAGTGGGAAATGAGGTCCTGGAGGGTTTGCTTCGTATGATAATGGTCTCTATGACCTTGATCTTGGTCTCGCTGTTGATTGCCGCCATTATCACCTACACAACCTATAAGGGGAGAAAGAAAGCGCTTGAGGCGGAAAGATAAAAAAAGAGGAGAAAATAATTAAGTTCGAACTGCATGCGTCCGACCCGTTCTAAAAGCGGAATGTGCTTAGGGCCGCACGCTTCTGCCTTCTGGAATTTTAAGATACTATCTTCTTTATTGCATCGGTCCCTCTGATCTGCCTCAAGCTTAGAATAGATGTAATCAAACTGAAGCGGCGCAGAACACATGAATTTCAGAAATTCTATTTTATCTTGACTTATCCCGGCGCATCTCCTCAATCTGCTTCGATCCATCTTCTCCCCGCTAATAGCAGGTATCCCAAGGATACTGCAGCTCTGAATGGTCGAAAAATTAATAAATAATCATTACGTATATGACAAGAAACACATTTTGCGAGGTGAAGAGAATGACAAAGTATCTCATTAAATGGCAAAAGAACGAGTCATTGATGCCAGCGGATCCTGCTATGATGGCTAAGTTACAGTTATCATTGCTCGAAGTGGCAAGGGCAAATTTGAAATCTGGTAAGATGATTGACTGGGGATCGTATTGTGATGCATCTGGCGGATACTGCATTGTGGAAACAAATGAATCTGAGCTATTCGATCAAATACTGAAATGGTATCCATATATCTCATTCGATGCAAAGCCGGTTCTTAGTGTGGATCAAGTTATAGGAGCAATCGATAAAGCTATGATTGAATCGAAGCCAAAGTAATTTATATAAATGAGATCGAATGGCATAGATGGGTGATGAAAGATCATCCTAAATCATTCTTCCCATCTGGAAGGCACTGCCCAGGAATTTTCCCACCCCGTGATATTTGCGCCCCTCAGGCGAGAACAGAAGCGGCCTTATCTTCTCGATATCCGGAAGGCCATCGGGACCCACGCAGCTCTCTTCCGCTTTGACATCCAGAATCTCTCCTATGAATTCCGTGTGCAGACCGATCTGGACAGAGGAGTGCAGGCTGCATTCCAGGGCGAGGGGGAACTCTTTTACAAAAGGAGCGTCAACCAACTCCCCCTTTACTGGGGTGAGCCTTGTCCTGGCGAATTTGTCCTCGTCCCTCCCGGAGGCCATGCCGAAATAGTCCGCCTGATGAATGTATTCCTCAGAGGGCAGGCTCACAGTGAAAGCTTTTCGCTCCAGGATATTTCCATAGGTGTAAGTTGCCTTGCGAAGAGAGACGGCAATGCATGGCGGGCTGGAGCAGCAGATGCCTGCCCAGGCAGCGGTCATCACATTCGGCTTTCCAGCATGGTCATAGGTCCCAACCACGCAAACCGGCGCAGGATACAGCAAGGTCTTCTTTCCCAGAGATATCTTCATACGAACTCCTCGTTCATCATTTCCCGATCATATCCGATGATCTCTCTACCATTGGTTATAATGCACCCTCTCCTCCTTGTATCTTTTGGAGGGGGCCGGTTTTTCGTTCGGGTAGCCCAGAGCGATCAGGGCAAATGGTGTGATCTCATCCGGAAGGGCAAATAGTCTCCTGAATCCCTCTATCCTGTCCTTCATAGGATAGACTCCAGCCCATACCGCTCCCAGGCCCAGGGCATGCGCAGCCAGCAGAATGTTCTCCACAGCAGCAGAGCAGTCCTGCACCCAGAAATCTGGATATCTCTCATATCTGCTGTCCCCGCAAACCAGAATAGCCAGAGGGGATTGCCTGCACATTGCCGCAGTGGGGCAGATCAGGGGAATCTGATCCAGAATCCTGCGGTCGTCTATCGCCACAAATTGCCATGGCTGCTCGTTTCCGGCAGAGGGGGCAAGCATGGCCGCCTCAAGCAGCTCTCTATAGATCTCTCTGGGGATATCTTGAGGCTTGAATTTTCTGATGCTTCTGCGAGTTTTTATTGCTTCCAGGGCTTCCATAGATACACCTCCAATGAGATAACAGTGTCTTAGTTCTTTATAAATTTGTTTGGCGATTGCGATCCAGCAGTATCTTATTCAAGCGAGATGAATAGCGCTTCTGGGCGAGGGGATCTGGTTAGCCAATACGATATGGCTAATTCTTCATCTGGCTAATTCCGGAATTCTCGCCTATGCATCAACTGAATCCACTGGGCGAATTGCCATAACGATCGTTATCGGCGAGACGTATTCAAAGCTTCGGATAAACTTAAGTAGCATTGTATCCTCCAAGAAGGCGGATTATATCATGAACGGCACTGGCGTTATGTCTCGGACAGTATGGGTGTTGTATCATGGTTTGGTCGCGGGTGAATACGCGGATGAACCCTTAAATTATAATGAATTTATGAGGCATGATAAATTTGGCACCTTTTATCGAGATTAAGGATCTGACAGTTCGATTCGGCGAAGTTGTAGCTCTTCGCAATGTGAATCTGGTCATTGAGGAGGGAGAGTCGGTCGGCATTTTGGGAAGGAGCGGTTCAGGCAAAAGCGTCTTGATGCATGTCTTGCGTGGCGTAGAATCATTCCAGGATATATCTGGCAGTGTGATCTACCACGTCGCCAGATGCAGCAAATGCCATCATGTAGAGCCGCCCAGCCATGTGGGAAGAAGCTGCAAGTGTGGGAGCACTCTGGAGCCATTTGATGCCGATTTCGTATCTCTGGACATAAATGATCCTCTCAGGCGCGACGTTGTGAAGAGGATTGCCATAATGTTGCAGAGGACCTTTGCACTTTATGGAGACGAGCGGGTGATCGTGAACGTGATGCGCGCGGTGGAGGAGACAGGAGACACTATGAGCGTCCATGTAGCTGCAGACCTGCTGGACGAGGTCAATCTATCTCATAGGCTGATGCATGTCGCCCGAGAGCTGTCTGGGGGAGAGAAGCAGCGCGTTGTCCTGGCCCGTCAGCTGGCCAAATCTCCCATGATCCTGCTGGCAGACGAGCCAACGGGAACTCTCGACCCAGCCACAGCCAGAGTGGTTCACGATTCCATAAAGCGAGCGGTCAACGACTTCAAGATGACCCTGATCATCACCAGCCACTGGGAAGATGTCATGGTCGAGCTGACCCAAAGGGCTATTTTGCTTGATCAGGGAGAGATCAAGGCAGAAGGCAAGCCAAAGGATGTAGCCGCTCAGTTCCTGGCCATGGCTGGAACTTTAGCCAAGCGGGAAGAGGTCGAGCTGGGCGAGCCGATGATCAAGGCCAACGGCCTTTCGAAGAGATACATCAGCATAGACCGGGGCGTGGTAAAGGCAGTGGATGATGTCAGCCTGGAGGTCAATGAGGGCGAGATCTTCGGTCTGGTGGGCATCTCTGGGGGAGGCAAGACCACTCTCTCCAAGATGATCAGCGGCATTCTCACTCCCACTGGCGGCAGCATCTCTGTGCGGGTGGGAGACGAATGGGTGGATATGACCGTCCTCGGTTCAAACGGCCGAGGGCGAGCCACCAAATACATCGGCATTCTCCATCAGGAATATACCCTCTATCCCTCTCGCAGCGTTATCGAGAACCTGACGGAAGCCATAGGCCTCTCTCTTCCCTTCGAGCTGGCTGAGAGAAAAGCTATACATACCCTGGAGACGGTTGGGTTTTCAGAAGAGCAGGCAGAAGCAGTGCTGGAGAAGATGCCCCATGAGCTCTCCGAGGGCGAGAGGCACAGGGTTGCCATGGCGCAGGTCTTGATAAAAGAGCCGAGGATAGTGGTCCTGGATGAGCCCACGGGAACGATGGATGCCATCACCAAGATCGAAGTCACGAATTCCATCCTCAATGCCCGCGAGGAGCTGGGCGAGACGTTCATTATCGTGAGCCATGACATGGATTTCGTGAAGAACGTCTGTGATCGGGCCATGCTCATGCGCAATGGAAGGGCTATATTCACCGGCCTGCCGGACGAGGTCTTAAACAAGATCACAGAAGAGGAAGAGAAGGAGATGCTGGGGAGTTAATTTGAGAGTCTTCGTCGACGGCAAAGAGATTGAGCTGGCAGCTGGAGCTTGTCTGGCGGATGCCCTGCAAAAAGCAGGCAACCATCCTGCCAAAGACGCTATCGTGGGGGTGGTCAAAGGCCGGGGCGAGAAATCGCGTCAGACCAACTCTTATTGGCTCAATACCACCAAAGGCAAAATCAGAATTGAGCTTTTAGAAAATGAGCTGCAGAAGATCTGGCATGAGGTCGTGGAAAAGATCTCAGGCTCTCAGGTGAGATGGGCTTCAGCAGATGGCATAGCCTTTGGGCCGTTCTCATCCAGAATATCTTTTGCCAGGGATGCGCATGAGTACAATCGCTGGGAGGTGGTCTTAGGCGCGGCTGGCTTTGATGCAGATAACACTCAGCTGATATTCATGCAAAGGAGGCATTCAGCTGTTTACGGCACGCCCAAGGATGGAGGGGTGTTTGCTCATGTCGTAGGAGGCAAGAACACCCTTGACCGGCTGGAGATCGGGGACAGAATTGAGTCTATAGAGCCAATTGTGGAATGGCAGGACCTGACTGAGAAGATGTCCACCCTGGATCTAACTCTGCCCGTGGAGGAGGGCATGGAGATCTATACTCGGGTCCAAGCAGAGCTCATCGAGGACGCGCCACTTGGTGCGGAGTTCTTCCTCGCTTTGACCAGAGACGGCACTTTCAGGGTTGATTCCGTATCCAGCTCTTATATCTCATCCGACCACCTTCTGACGGAGCACGTTGCATATGAGCATCGTGAGCCCCGTCTGGAGGGCGTGGTCACGGTCAGAACGACCGGACGGGGTCTGGGCAGGATCTTCATCTACAAGCATGATCGCACCTCGAATCCCAGCCATTCTGTAGTGGCGAGGGTAATCAAAGGCATGGACATGGTCAAACTGGCAAAGCCCGGCCAGATGATAACATTTGATGTAACCCCCGAGCGCATAATGCTACTGGGCAAGTTCCTGGTGGATGCCAGGCAGGAGATGGAGCAACGAGGAATTGAGGCCGAGGTTGAGGGCTACGAGGGCGAGGATGCGGTGGTGGTCAAGCAGGAGCCAGGTGCCACCATGGAGATCCTGAAAGCCAAAAAGGTGCGAATCTCATCCATTCCCTCCAATCGCCTCATCTCCGTGCAGCTCTACCATGACCTGGCCCCCAAGAGCCTGGACTATTTCCGCCATGTCACCGGCCTCAAAGAAAAGCCTGTTGGGCCACTGCCTGTCTACTTCACCTATGAGAACACCCTGCTCTTCAAGCCGGAGGTCGAGGCGGTGAGCTACAAGGAGCTACTTCCTGAGAACAAGCCAACTGGGCCCGTGCCTGCCGGCTCGATAGGCATCTCTAACCAGGTCTCAAAGAAGATCGGTCTGGTGGGCATCCGTCTGGAAGAGGACAAACGATATGGGCCCTCGGGCGAGAAGTTCGAAGCTACGAACATCATCGGTCGGGTTTTAGAGCCGGATAAGCTCAGAGATGTGAAGGAAGGAGAGACGATCTACATTCGGGAGGAACGGTAATGTTGGTCACTAAGTATCTAATAATGTCCTCTGAGTCCAATATTCTCCCCTCGGATATCGCCATGAAGATCTATGGTTCAGGCTACGATGTCCTGGTCAAGGAGACCTGTTTCGGCGTTATTATCAACGGGGAAGAGGAGGTTATAGAGAAGCTTCTTAAGGAGATTCGCAGTCTGGATCCAGCCGGCATATTCGTCAAAGATCGGGGATTTCCACCGGGCGACCCAAGGCGCTGCCGCGGTCGCAGAGGCGGAGGAGCCAGGCCAGGCTTCTACATGATCGAGTCTGAGTCAAAGCTGCTGCCTATGATCTCCAGGGCTTTAGCCTCGGAGGAGGAGTGTGAGCCTGTTCCGGAAAAGAAGGCGCGTCCCATTCCTCTTGAGAGGCTGGAAGAGATCGCAAAAGAAGATTAATTCTGAGGTAAATCAATGGCAAAAGTAATCGTTTATCCTCCCACCAGTATGATCCTCTCGGACCTTGTGGACAGGATGGGCCACAAGGCGCTTGTAGTTCCCGAAGCGGTGAGAAAGCTCGCAACCGATAATAATCTCGCCTCACCGCCTTTGAATGTCACTTCTGAGGAGCCCAAGAAAGGGCTTCGCTATGCTGCAGTCGATGTCCCCTCAGGAATCCGGGGCAGAATGGCCCTTATTGGCCCGATAATCGAGGAAGCCGAGGCTGCGATCATCGTCCAAGACCCGGGGTGGCTCACAGGATGCGCGGGATGCAACAGGACCAATGAGCTGGTCAGGCTGCTGATCAGGACCAAAGGAATTCCCATTTTGGACCTTTCTTACCCCACCAATGATGCCGAGGCCAGGGATTTCGTGCAGAAGATCAAGAATTTCTTGGGGGATTTAAAGTGATTCGCATTGCACAGCTCTCCTGTGGCGCAGAGTACAGCGGCATTCAAAAAGAGATCGAAAGGGCGGCAGAGACCGTAGGGGCCAAGATAGTCTACCCGGAGGTCTCTTTAGATGACATGCTCAATGTGGAAGAGAAGTTCGGGGTACGAGTGGCTTCTGGAGATCTCAACCTGGCCATAGCTCGAGCAGTGAGAATTGTGGAGAACCCAGACCTCGCCGATGCTGTGGTGGTCATGACCTGCTTCCGATGCGCTGAGGCGGCCATCATACGCTCGGAGATCCGAAAGTACATCCACGAAAACTCCAAGATTCCCGTCTTGAGCTACTCATTCACCGAGAGGACCACAGCAGAGACGCTGCTTACCCGTATGGAAGCTCTGGTTACCACGGTCAAGTACAGAGGCCTCCTGGCCCGGGAGAAGCAGAAGGGCCTCACCGCGGGAATCGACTCTGGATCCACCACCACCAAGTCAGTGGTGATGAGAGACAATAAGGTGATAGGCACTGGCTGGGTTCCCACCACAGAGGTCTTGAAGAGCGCAGAGGATGCTTTTCAGGAGGCTCTCAAGGCCGCAGGGGTCAATAAAGAGGATATCCAAGCAGTGGGCGTTACTGGGTACGGTCGATTTCTGGTGGGCAAGCATATCAATGCCAAGCTCATCCAGGAGGAGATCACCGTTAACTCCAAGGGAGCAGTCTTCCTGGCAGATGCTCAGAAGGGGCCGGCAACAGTTATCGATATCGGCGGCATGGACAACAAGGCCATATCGGTCCAGGACGGAATTCCTGGGGGCTTTACCATGGGCGGAATATGCGCCGGTGCATCCGGCCGGTTCCTGGAGCTCGCCGCCCGCCGCCTGGGAGTCGACATCACCGAATTGGGCAAACTGGCCCTGAAGGGAGACTACAGGAAAGTGGCCATGAACAGCTACTGCATAGTCTTCGGCACTCAGAGCCTGGTCAACAGCCTTTCCATGGGAAATAAGCCCGAGGATGTGGCTATGGCTGCCTGCCACTCCGTTGCTGAGCAGGTATATGAGCAGCAGCTGCAGGAGGTAGAGGTTAAAGAGCCGGTGATCATGGTAGGCGGAACCTCGCTCATCGAAGGCCTGCCCAAAGCGATGGAGGAGCTATTGCAGGTCAAGGTGACCGTTCCCCCCTATGCCCAATATATCGGGGCTGTAGGCGCAGCTCTCCTGGTATCGGGGCTGCTGGAGGGCTGAGATGGACCCAATGGAGGTCTTCAAGATAGAGGTGACCGGCGGGGAGGAGTACGGAGCCAAGAAGTACCGAGAGATAATAATGGACATCCTGCAGGACCTGGGTCTAATCAGGTCCATTGGCAGGCTTTATGTCTATGTCGACATTTCAGTTCCAGTCTTCGCAGTCTACGGCCTCCTCCGTTCCGGCATACCGCCCCTTACGGTCAAGGATGTGGGAGATGTGATGAAGGTCGGAGGCGGCCACCAGATCAAGATCAATGATGAAGAGCATATGGCAGACCTCCTTAAGGCTTTGTGGAAGCGATACGGGCGGGAGAGGGTGGAACAACCGGCAAGGGACATTGTGATCATAGCCTCAGATTCCTCGCCTGCCGATCTGATGGTTACGGATATGGAGGCGGAGTTTCTGCAGGATCTGACCGATGCCCTGGTCAGAGTAGTGCCAGAAGGATTTCGCAACCGGCGAAACATCATGACCAAAGACAGCTTCTTCTTCGTCGCTGCTGAGGAGTCGATCAAGCCGGAGCTGATATCAGAGATCGAAGAGAAGATCCGGGAGATGGAGAATGCTTGAGCCTGTGATGTTCACCGGAGGGTTGTACAAGCACGACCTGGTATTGGAGCTGGTGGAAGACCTGGGCGGCTACATCCTGCAGAAGAATGTTACTCAGACGGAGATCATACTTTTATTGCTGGTTCCTTCAGAGGATATGAATGCTCTGGAGATCCTGAGCCGAGATCTCAGAGGGGAGCTGGTAAGGGCACCGCTGGCGGGAACAGAGGTGGCGGTGGTCACACCCACCCTGGCCATTCATCATCTGCCTCATGTGGCCTGCGATATTGCCGAGTATCTGCGCAGGCACGGTTCCAAGAGCAACATGCTGGGACTGGCCCGGGGTGTGGGCAGGGAGATCGCCCAGATAAATGAGTATGAGACCGCTCTGATAAACGAGCATGATGCCGCAGTCTTCATCTTCGGCAACTTCGAAGACTGCATCAAGAAGAAAGAGGACCTCTACCGGAATATCAGCGTGCCTGTCATAATTACCGGTGGGCCGAAGATAGATCCAGAAGAGCTGCCCTATGCCTTTGGCTATGTGCCGTCCATCGGCCGGATGGCCCACAGGACCCGCAAGGCCACGGAGATTGGATCCCTGGACAATATCGTCGATATGGTGGGAAGGGCGCTGGATAAAACCCGGGAAGCAATCGCCAAGGATCCTCTGACCACCTCACCGCCCAGGGTGATGGATGCGGTGCGAGAGCAGGTTCCTGAGGTCGAGTTCTCCTATTCCCCTCTGCCAATTGCCCTCAATCTAACCGGGGTGCGGGTAAAGCTTCCTTATGCGGGCTATCGGGATAAGGTGGCCGCAGTGACATTTGATGAGGGTGTGAAGCTTGGCGAGGTGGCCACCATCAGGCCCTCGAGGATGAAGGATTATATACTGGTGAGGATACTGCCCAGTTCGGAGACTGGATTCGTCTTCTAATTCCAGGCTATTGCGGAGCCAGGGCGAAGAGGCTACAGGAGTCTGATATCATGAGCTTTGAAGATGAGCTTGATGCCATTTTGGTCAAGGGAAAGGACAAAGCAGCCAAGGACATTTTGAAGGCCGTGGAGAGAACCTATGGCGAGGTGCCCTATATCTTTCAGTTCATGGAGGATGACTCAGAGCTGCTCATCACCAAGGTGTTGCACAACAATGCCATCTTGAGGAGCTCTAACCTGGATGCAAAGACGGTGGAGCTGATCTCGGTGGCCGTGTCTGCAGCATTGCGGTGCAGCCACTGCCTGAGGCTGCACATCCGGCTGGCCGGAAGCCTGGGGGTGCCGGATGATCAGGTTGCTGCGGCCATATTCCTCGCCGGGAACCTGGTGAACGCCAGCGTGCTTGCGACCGCGGCGCGTAATCTGGATGAGGAGCGAGAGATCTGCCGGTCCTGTGAGATAGCAAGCGAGACCTGCGAGATCAATGGAAGGGGGGAGGATTGACCCTCTCCTTCCTTGAGCTTCATCCGGGATACTCCCATTGACTTTTTATCTCTTCTCAATATGATCTCAATCGATGTGATATCATGACCGATGGCGGCTCCAATAGTCCTGATGGCCGATCTTCCGGTGACGCGCCAGAGCCAGCCTGGTGGTGGACAGCAGAAGAACATCGCAATGCTTTGATTGTCCTGCAGCTCCGGCTGAGGAGGGATATTCTCAAGTTCATCGCCAGCGGACCGAAAAGCTCAGAGCAGATATGCCAAAGGTTTAACCTCAGCCCGGAGAAGGCAGACTATCACCTCCGCATGCTAGAGGCGGCTCTGGTGATCAAAAGGTGTGGAGAGATTCTGGATATCACTCCCACCGGCATCCTCTACCTGGAAAATGTTGAAGCCAGGCGCTGATCTTATTTAGGGATACTGATTTTCTAGAAACGCTAAAGTCGGAGCTATCTACATAGAACGATTCTAGGGCGAGAAGACATGCATGAAGGAATGGTAATTGGTCAGATGGATCTGAATACAGGCATTGCAGCTGCCGACATAATTGTCTCCTTGCCGGGAATGCTCGATGTTCATCTTTTCGGGGCCGTTGCCCGCAGGGCTGGTCCGCAGCTGATCCGTCGAGCGCAGAACCGGCCGCACCGGCTATCCAGCTTCGATAATTCTATGCAAATGCAATCAAGAAGAAGGCCAAGCTGATGATCCTCAGAATAATAGCAGTCGGGCGCTTGCGGGAGAGCTACTGGCAGGATGCTGCCGCAGACTACATCCGCCGCCTCCGTCCTTACGCCCGTCTGGATATGGTGGAGGTGGCCATCAGCTCGAAGGAGGCTGCATCTCCTGCAGCAGAGATCAGGGCTATGGAGGCGGAAGGAGCCGCGATTCTTGAAAAGCTCAAGCGCCATTCGGGTCCGGTGATAGTCCTGGACAGGACAGGAGATGCCCTTAACTCGCAGCAGCTGGCGGAAAGGCTGGAGGATTTGATTCTGGAAGGAAGATCGGAGGTGGCCTTCATCATAGGCGGCCCCCTGGGTCTGGCGCCAGCGGTATTAGACCGGGCGGATCTGCTTTTATCCTTCTCTCCGATGACCTTTCCTCATCAGCTGATGCGGGTTATCCTCCTGGAGCAGATATATCGCAGCTTCAGAATAATGCATCATGAGCCTTACCACAAGTGATCATGCGACGATACGATTTTCCGATGATGCAATTTTGTCGTCCTGCTTTTAGATGCCTGATTTGCTGGCAGTGATATTTCCGCTTCCTGCCAGGCTCCCGTCTTGATAGATTTTGTAGCTGCCCTCCATTCTCTCCTCGATGATGGCCAGATCCAGCCTGTAATCCCTGTCCTGCTCCACCTGCTTCACGTTCAGACTGATAGAATCATTGGAAGCGATGTGACCGGTGGCAGTCACCGGGATATCTGTGCCTTTCTTGAGAACATTGCCATAGCCCTGCAGCCTGTCGTTGGTCTGAATCAGGATCAGATCCAGTGCTTCCTGTGTATTCTGCCCATCGATCACTGTATTGAGAATTACCTTCCAATCTCCCTTCAGATCTACAACCGGCTCTTTTATTTCTGGCTCATTTGTGACCGTCTCAGTTGGCAGGGGATCTTCTTTTGGTGCTTTGGCTGTTTCATTTGATGCCGCATCCATTTGGCTTGCGTTCACATCGGCTTGATCATTAGCCTCTTCTTTGGATGTGCTACCGGATTTCAGCGCTGCTGCATGGCCAGTAGAGGACTTCACAGCATTTTCATACTCTGCGTCGTAATGATACTCGGTGTTGCCCCTGATTATCCATGTTCCGCAGCTTGCCCAGGCCGGGATGGTCAAGAGAGCTGCGATCAGCACCAGACATATTATTGGATGGATCTTCAATATCTCGTACTCCTTTTGGTCTTGATTTTGCCTTGATGATTCTTAAGCGGAAGAGTGATTAGGTCAAAATCAGCCTCTCAGCTGGAGAGTCTGCTGGCGGTGGCATTTCCTCTCCCTGCCAGCTTTTCGCTCTCATATAGCTCATAGATGCCTTTCAAACCGCCTTCAATGACGGCCAGGTCCAGCTGATACTCCTTCTTTTGCTCGACCAGTGACACAATCAGGCTGACGGAATCATCGGATATGGAGCCGGTAGCCGTTGCCGGCAGATCTGCTCCCCCTTCGAGAATGGTGCCATAGCCCTGCAGCCGATCTCTTGTCTGGATGAGGATCAAATCCAGAGCATTTTGCTTATCCTGCCCGTCTATCTTCATTTCGAGCAATACCCTCCATTCTCCTCCCAGGTCTGCAATGTTTTCCTCCTTTGCAGCAGCATTCTCCTTTATTTCAGGATTGAGGGTAGCAGCAGCGCCCGTAGAGGATGCTACCGCCTGATCGAAGTCCGGGTCAGAGAGATAATCAGTATCATCCCTGATCACCCATCTGCCGCAGCCCGCCCAGGCCGGGCTGGCCAGGAGGGCAATGACCAGGGCCAGGCATAGAACTGAATGAATCTTCAATATCTCGTGCTCCTTAGTTCCTGATGCTTATCTATTGGTTCTTCAGCAGTTGAGAACGGTGCAGGATCAGCCCCTCAGCTGGAGAATCTGCTGGCAGTGGCATTCCCCGTTGCCATCAGTTCGTCGCCAGAATATATCTCATAGCTGCCTGAAATGGTCCTGTCCGCCTTCTCCAGATACAGGCTCACGCTCTTGTCGATATCATTTCCAAATTCGTCAATCACCGCGTTTGACTGAAGTCTCATAGAGCTTGAGGTGACTGTACCCTTAAAGGTCTGAGGGATCTTGGTATTCCTCTCGATCAAGCTTCCCATTCCCACGATGCTTTCTCCAGTCTGAATGAGATTAGCGTCCAGAGTGCATCCCGAGCCAATTAGGTCAACAGTCCATTTTCCGCCAACATCCATGGCATCTGATGCTGCCGCGGAAGTATCTTGCATGCTCATGATGGCCCCATCCGACAGGCTGCCTGCGCCATCAGCGCTCCCACTCTCATCCGGGGCGAGCTTTGGCTTGCTTATATCGATATTAGCGGTCTTGCCCCCTGGATAGGGATTCAAATCGCTTGAGGCTGCGCTCGACTTGCTGGTAGAGGCTTCTCCTACTTCATTATCCGCGGTCTTCCCCCCGGGATGTGGATTCAATCCGGATGATGTTGATTTTTCCGTGCTGGCCGCGGCATCTGCCACCTGCTCCTCAGAGGTGGGGGCGTAAATGGTATAATTCTGTGTTTTTATGTTCTCAGCCTCCCCTGCACCCAGGCGCTTGACCCATACCTGGACCTGATTTTCTCCTATATCCTCTTCTGAGGTATTCCAGGTCCAGCTATTCTCGGCAATCCATCCGGTCTTCTCAAAAATTTCGCCGTTGGTTGCAGGTCCCTTCAGGAAGAAATCATAGACCAAATCTTCATCATTCGGATTTGTCGTGTTTGCCGTCCAGACGATTACCGATCCTGCCACCTGCGGGCTGATCTTATCGGGGTCCAAGCTCTGTAAGGTCAAATTCCCTTTTGTCTGCTCAACTGAGGAGCCTAAGGGCATAGCTGCTCCTGCCTCACTGGATATAGTTGAGGAGGGAGACACTCCTCCCGAGGTCGGCAAATTCTGGTTCTTGCTCACATAAAAGTCAGTATCTCCTGATGTGTCTCCCAGGGGATTTACTCCGCATCCATCTGCAGACGCAGTATTCGTCAGGGAAAAAATCTGCGCTGTTATGCACAAGAGCATAGCTACAGAGATAAACAGTATCTTGAACAACATTTTTTCCTATCCTCCGCCATTCTCAGCATGCTTCGGGTTTCAACGTTTTAAAGTTTCCCCTCAGACGTCATTCGACGAAGGCGATTCTTCTGATATTGGGCATCTTGGTCCCTCGATAGCTTTATCAATCATTAAAGTTCTTATGGCCGGAGACGGCTTGTGCGCCGTTGGGTGATTGAGCATGAATGTGTGGGATCGATTTATCGGGTAGAATACGATTTCTAGATACTACCTTACGTGACGGTGAACAGACTCCAGGCGTATCCTTGGGCATGGACGAGAAGCTTGCCATCGCTCAAGGGCTTGATTCTCTGGGGGTGGATGTCATTGAAGCCGGGTCGGCAATGACCTCTGAAGGAGAACGCCTGGCAATAAAGAAGATTGCAGATTCGGGCTTCAAAGCCGAGATATGCAGCTATGTTAGGGCTTTAACCGCGGACATCGATACCGCTCTTGCCTGTGATGTGGACTCAGTCCATCTGGTCGTTCCGGTGTCTGACCTTCACATCCAGATCAAGCTGAAGGCCGACCGGGAGTCGGTGGTGCGCATGGCCGTGGATGTGACGGAGTATGCCAAGGATCACGGCTTGATCGTGGAGCTGAGCGGCGAGGATGCCAGTCGCGCGGACCAGGATTTTCTGGCAGGCCTTTACACAGCCGGAATCGAAGCGGGCGCGGACAGGCTGGCCTTTTGCGATACTGTGGGCGTGTTGGTTCCGGAGGTGGCAGCGGACATATTCTCCCGCCTCTCCCGGCTGGAGGCGCCCATCAGCATACACTGCCATAACGACTTTGGCATGGCCACCGCCAATACAGTTGCTGCCCTTCGCGCCGGAGCCTCTCAGGCCCATGTGACCGTAAATGGAATAGGAGAACGGGCGGGAAACGCGAGCCTGGAAGAGGTGGTGATGGCCCTGGAGTCCCTATATCAGATCGATACTGGGATCAGATGCAAGGACATCTACCAGCTCTCAAGGACGGTCTCGCAGATGACCGGCCTTCTGGTGGCCCCAAATAAGGCTATAGTGGGCGAGAACGCCTTTACCCATGAGGCAGGAATCCATGTGCACGGTCTTCTGGCTGACACCAAGACCTATGAGCCCATGCAGCCGGAGAATGTGGGTAGAAAGAGGCGGATAGTGTTGGGCAAGCATGCCGGTCGGGCCTCAGTTGAGCTGGCTATGCGCGAGTTTGGCCTGTCTGTCACATCCCAGCAATTGAACCAGATAGTGACAAGGGTAAAGGAGCTGGGCGACAAGGGCAAACGCGTCTCGGACGTGGATTTGCAGAGCATAGCGGATACCGTGCTCTCCATCCAGATGGAGCCGAAGGTGAAGCTGGAAGAGCTGACGGTGGTTGCCGGCAATACCGTAACCCCCACAGCGTCGGTTAAGATCCTTCTCGCCGGAAATGAGAGGCTGGAAGCGGGAGTGGGCGTAGGCCCTGTGGATGCGGCCATCAATGCCATAAGAAGGGCTATATCAGGCGTGGCTGATGTTCGCCTCGATGAGTATCATGTGGATGCTGTAACTGGCGGGACCAATGCCCTAGTAGAAGTGTGGGTGACAATGGCAATGGCAGATCGGAAGATTACAGCTCGAGGAGCTGGCGCAGATATTATCATGGCATCAGTGGAAGCGGTGATTAATGGCATCAACCGTCTGATGCGGCTGGAAGAGGAGGAGATAGCTAGATGTCGAAAGGCATAGCCCGAACGGGCACAGATAAAAATCGAGATACGCCCCATAAGATGACCGGCGCCCAGGCGGTGCTGGAAAGCCTGAAAAGAGAAGGAGTGGATGTAGTATTCGGGCTTCCTGGTGGGGTACTCTTACCTCTTTACGATGCCATATACAAATCAGACATCCGCCATATTCTGGTGCGCCATGAGCAGGGTGCAGCCCATATGGCAGACGGCTATGCCAGGGCTACGGGCAAGGTGGGAGTATGCATCGCCACCTCCGGGCCGGGAGCCACGAACCTGGTTACCGGCATCGCGAACGCCTACATGGACTCGGTGCCCATGGTGGCCATTACCGGTCAGGTGAACACCTGGCTGATAGGAAAGGACGCCTTCCAGGAGGCGGATATTACCGGCATCACTCTGCCCATTACCAAGCATAATTATCTGATCCGCAGCGCAAAGGAGATTCCTGGGGTATTCAGGGAGGCCTTCTACATCGCCCGCACCGGTCGGCCTGGTCCAGTTCTGATCGATCTCCCCAGGGATGTGACTGTGGATGAGCTGGTCTTCACCTGGCCGGATGTGGACCTGCCGGGATATCATCCCTCCTTCAAGGCTCATGAGATGCAGATCAAGAAGGCGGCGAAGGCTTTAATGGAGGCTGAAAGGCCGGTCATCTATGCCGGTGGCGGTGTGAGGTACGCCTCTGCTCATAAGGAGCTCTTTGAGCTGGCGAGAAAGGTCAATGCTCCGGTGACCACCACCCTCATGGGCGTGGGCTGCTTCCCCGAGGACCATCCGCTCTCTTTGGGAATGCTGGGAATGCACGGTACTAAATATGCCAACTATGCCATCCAGGAGTCGGATCTGCTAATGGCCATAGGAGCCAGGTTTGATGATCGGGTCACGGGCAAGATCTCCAGCTTCGCTCCCCATGCCAGGATCGTTCATATCGATGTCGATCCGGCAGAGGTGGGAAAGAACGTGCGAGTGGACATACCGGTGGTGGGGGATGCGCGCAATGCCCTGCAGGGGCTGCTTAAAGAGGTCTCGCCCAAACCTAAAGGCCCCTGGCTGGAAAAGATCGATGGCTGGAAGAAGGATCATCCCATGCGCTATATTCCGGACATGAACCTGATCAAGCCTCAGTATGTGATCGAGAAGCTCTGCGAGCTGGCCCCCGATGCCATCATCACCACAGAGGTCGGACAGAACCAGATGTGGGCAGCGCAATTCTTTGTGCATAAGGATCCGCAGAGGTTCATATCCTCCGGCGGCCTGGGGACGATGGGGTACGGATTCCCGGCGGCCATCGGCGCCAAGATGGGCCGGCCTGAGTGCACGGTCATCGATGTCGCCGGGGACGGCAGCTTCCTGATGAACAGCCAGGAGCTGGCAACGGCAGTGGTCAACGACATCCCGGTCAAAGTGGCGGTGCTGAACAACGGCTGTCTGGGAATGGTGCGGCAGTGGCAGGAGCTGTTCTTTGAGAAGAGGTACTCGGCCACTATTCTTGGCCGGACCAGTCCGGATTTCGTTAAGCTTGCCGAGGCCTATGGAGCGGTGGGGTTGAGGGCCACAAAGCCCTCTGAGGTCGAGGATGTGATTCGCAGCGCTCTGGCAACAGATCGGCCCTGCGTGATGGATTTCATCGTCAATCCGGCAGAGAAGGTCTCGCCTATGGTCCCGGCGGGAGCTACTTTGAGCGAGATACTGGAGCTGGAGTGGTGCGACGAGGCTCAGTGCGGTCACCTGGAGAGGATTTATGCCGAGGAGAGGAAAGGAGTTCTGGGCGAGGAGGGCTACTAGATGAAGCATATCATCGCCGTCATTGTGGAGAACAAGTCCGGGGTGCTCACCCGCATCGCCGGCCTCTTCAGCCGCCGGTCTTTTAATATCGATAGCCTCTCTGTAGGGGCTACCGACAATCCGGATTATTCCCGCATGACCATCTCCGTTCAGGGGGACAGGGATGTCCTGGAGCAGGTGATAAAGCAGCTGTCCAAGCTGATCAATGTCATCCGGGTGAGCGAGCTGGACCCGGTCGAATCCCTGGAAAGGGAGCTGGCCATCATCAAGGTGAGCGTGGACCGGGAGAGCAGAAGCGAGGTCATGCAGATCGTGAACATCTTCCGGGCCAAGATCATCGATGTCTCCCAGAGGTCGATGATCATCGAGGTCACGGGAGACGAGGAGAAGGTCGAGGCCATAATTCAGCTTCTGCGCCAGTTCGGCATAAAGGAGCTGGCCCGCACCGGAAAGGTCTCGATGGTTAGAGGCACGAGGGTCATCAAGGTTTAATTTTTAATTTAGGAGGAATAAAAATTGGTGAAGATATACCATGATCAGGATGCAGACTTGAAGGCATTGTCGGACAAGACCATCGCCATAGTGGGATGGGGAAATCAGGGGCACGCCCAGGGAGAGAACCTGAAGGACTCCGGCCTGAACGTGATAGCGGCCGATATTCCCGGATCCCGGGCCTGGAAGAGGGCGGAGGCGGACGGAGTGAAGGCCATGAGCGTTGCCGATGCGGCACGAGCGGCTGACTACATTCAGATCCTCCTGCCGGATGAGTATCAGGGCAAGATCTACCGGGACGAGATCGCTCCAAACCT
>NZ_DAIK01000081.1:0-10743 GCF_002496085.1 Methanosaeta sp. UBA458
GGATCCTCGCCACCCGCCCCACCTGGCCGTCGGCGAGACGGACCTTGATCCCGTGAGGGTGGAAAGAAGAGTTCGTCAGGATCTGCGCTACCACTCCCTCGGTCCTCTTCCCCGTCCTCTGGTCCTTCTTGAGGACTATCTCCACCTTCAGCCCCGGCTTTATGTCCTTCCTATTCTTCCCGTCCATGCTCTTCCTTTCCCTTTCATATGTGAGCTTCAGCGTCCGTGGGTCTTGGAGGTGTCGAAGACCATCTCTTCATCGAGCCTGCCAGCGTATCGGACAGGCACGGAGTCGCCGGCCTTTGCCCCATCCATCTCCGGGCCTCCCGGATGATAGTCATAGATCCGATAGATATTTAGATGGCGGTTTATCCCTGGAATGGGACTGGATGAAATGGAATGATCTGATATCGCTTATAGTGGGCCGAGCCGATCACGTCACATCCTTGTAGCCGGTGGTGACATTCTCGAAGAGCTCCCTTAATCTGCCTGCAATCTCCGGCGAGAGCCTTCTTTCAACCGCATCCAAGAAGACCTCCGCACATTGCGGTGCAATGCACAACAGGCATTCCGAGCCGTCCATGGCCCTCTCCGCCAGATACTTGAGATCCTCATCAGGCAGCTTATCCAGCCTGAACAGAAAATCCTCCCTATCGGTTATATAGTATCTGGAGATGGATGCAAGCAAGCTGCCCGCTTCTCCTTTTTCCAGCTCTTCGATGTGCGGCTTGACCAACTTTTTCAATATGTGAATATCCTTTCGGTTGAGCTTCTTCATCCACATCACCTGCACCATCAATTGTTACCTTTCCTTATATTCCTATGCTAATCGATGCAAAAAATATGGCATAATCAGGAATGAGAAGCAGCAATGCAGAGCAACTGCCCGGGATATCCGTAAAGGGGGCCAAGATCTTGCTGAATTCTGCTGGAACGAAGATCCAAAAAGGCGCTAAAATGCCCGCAGAGGTCCGTTCGGTCCAGGCAATCTGAGAGTCACAAGGCGAGAAAGATCATAATAAAAGAAACCTCATGATCCGATGCTTCATCTTATTTCGCATTTCCACCGACAGGTATATCAACCGGATTGATCACTCAAGAGACGTTACATTTTCATCGATTCAAAGAGATTTGTTGAGATGTCTTTTGTAGCGAGTTCGATTCTTTGAATCGATCCAAATGGTACGTGAATAAAATGTTTGAGAGAAAATACGAAAACAGAGGTAGCTCCGGCGGAAGCCGCGGTGGCTACAACAGCGGTCCGAGAGAAATGACAGATGTAACTTGCTCAGAATGCGGCAAGCAAACCCAGGTCCCATTCAAACCGGATGGATCCAGGCCGGTTTACTGCAGCGAGTGCTACCAGAAGCACAGGCCTGCCAGGTCTTCTGGAAGGTACTGAACAATATCTGTTCTAGTCGAATTACATCTATAAATCGGCTAGTTGGGGCGTCATCCTGCCCTTCAGATTCCAACTTTTTCGCAGCGTGCAGCGTCACCTGATGCACGAGATATTAAGACCTTTGAGGATGGAAAGGAGCTAAAGGGTTTTGACTGAGCACAAGCAGACCGCAATTCACGATCCTGCATCAGACACGATGATCGAGGTGGACGAACGAATAGCACCACTGCTGGAAGCCATCTGGGACTGCGGTATCATCACCTGCAATTCCTGTCAAGAAAATAAGCCGGGCATCATATGGATCGAGTTTCTCGCTGCCGAAGATGCAGAGGCGCTTTTGGCACGCATAGTATCGGGTCTTGATCCCATCAACGACCCAGAAGCTAACAACTGGCTGTACTCCAGAATAATGGGCTCAAATGGAGGCTGGCAATATGCTGGTCATCCTCATGATGCAAGAGAGTACATTGACCAGGAATCCGGTACAGTAGAATTGAATCCCTCCCAAGCATGCGGACTTACGTTATCCATATCCATCCGCTTTCCTGTGAGCGATTATGAGATACTGTGCGATCTTCTCCGCACAAAACAGCAATGCTTAATTGCTGCCGAAGGTCTATAGATAGCTTGGGATAGTTTAATTAATTAATCCCGTTAACCAAAATAGGGCGCTGAAATGAACTGTGATCTTTGTACTAGGGCACCAGTGGGTGCATGCGTGGGCGAGGCGTACTGTGCATCTCTGCATTTGACGGATGAGGACGCTTGCAGGCTAGCTGCTGAAGCCTGCCTCTCCTGGTGGCAGGAGAGAGATGAAGTGACCGAGGCGGACGATATTCTCTGGCGCATGTCGGAAGACCGAATTAATGAATTGGCTTGTGATCCCTGGAAGGCCAGGGCGTATCTGGCCGAGAGGAGGTCAGAGAGCTGATTAGCTCCTCGTAATACTATTAATTCTTGCCTTCAGTTCTTGTCATTTGTTCGCCTGCATTCTCTCTCTTATGCTTTTCTGACAGGTGAGGACTTGTGCGGGTATGGTTGTTAAGTACTCTGCAGTCGAATACACATCCTATCCAGAGGTTGCCTTCACATGAGTCTCAAGCTGTTCCAAGGCCCAGGCCATTAAGAACATCCAGAAGGATTATGTCGTGGCCCATGGCCGGTGACGGGGTGAGCGATGCTCCTGGTGTCGCTCCAGCGGATGTGAGAATTACCATGGCCCCGGCACAGATGCAACGGTTGAGTCGACAGACATAAAATGCTGGTCAGGGACGATCCAAAAGATGTGATAGACATGGCGGGTCAGTCGAAGAAGACCGGAAGGAAGTATGACCCTGAACCTGATCTACGCGACAGGCTTCTGAAGATGTGATTCTAACGATTGAGGTTGATGGGTGCTTGAGATGATAAGAACTGAGAGGGTTTACAGTGCTCCTGCAAGCGGCGGATTCAGAATACTGGTGGATAGGCTCTGGCCCAGGGGCTTGGCCAAAGATGAGACACGAATCGATCTCTGGATGAAGGACATAGCTCCCAGCAATGAGCTTAGAAAATGGTTTGGCCACGATCCAGGCAAATGGGAGGAGTTCAAAGAGAGATTCTTCAGAGAACTTGACTTGAGGGCGGAGCTTGTGGATCAGCTAATTTCCAAAGCAGAGGAATCTGATCTGATCTTTTTATATGCGGCAAAAGATGCCGAGCACAATAACGCAGTGGCATTGAAAGAATATCTTGAGGCCAGAATGAAAATGCCTGGTTCGTTGCCTCTGGATCATCATAGCATCTGAATCAAATCGCCTCGGGGAGCAAGATTATGCCCAAACCACATATTCTGTGCCGGGCAGGACGATCTCATCAATGTCGAATGGCATGTACATTCGTCGGTCGATCAAGATAAAAAAAGAAAAAATGCATACTGTTTAATTATATCCTTTTCTTGATATAATGATCAGGATGAAATGAACCCATCCATCGAGCAAACGTATATATTCATGCTTAGTAGTGACATATTGGTGAAAGGAGGCTAACCAGACTGGCTACCATCTCTGGCGCAGACTGGATAAATGAGATCGAAGGCTTAGCGGAGATTCAAAGCAAAACCGGATAGACAAGAGGTATAGAAATGCAGGATAACGAGCATAAGAGGCTGGTGGAGATGATAGATGGATACAAAGGCAAAGAGGGGTCTCTCATTCAGCTTCTTTTGGACCTGCAAAGCGAGTTCAACTGGATCTCAAAAGATGCCCTCCAAGAGATATCCGAGAGACTGAAGATCCCACCCAGCCGGATATACAGAATAGCAAGCTTCTATGAGGCCATAAGCCTCAAGCCCATTGGGAAGCACAAAATAAGCGTCTGCATGGGCACAGCCTGCCAGGTGCGAGGCTCTGGAATGATACTGGACAGGACTGAATCTAAGCTGAAGATAAAACAGGGCGGGACTACCCCGGATATGAGATTCACTCTGAAACGAGTCAACTGCCTGGGATGCTGCGCCATAGGTCCTGTAATGGTCGTGGATGACGACTACCATGGCCGGCTCACATCGGACAGAGTGGAAAGGATAATCAAGAAGTACGATTGAGCATAAAGCAGATGAATCTGGGCCTGAAGCTGGAAATAGGATGGATATCAAGTTGCGCACAACGAGTCAGCAGGAATTGCTATAAAGCAAGAATGACCACTTCCATCAGGAATCAGGGCGTGTAGCAGGATGGTGAGGCTCAGATCAATTGAGGGGCTTGAACAGCTCAGATCAGATATTCTGTCCAGCAGAGACAGCACAAAGCCCCTGGTCGCAATCTGCGCCGGAACGGGCTGCTTGACCCTCGGCGCCAGACTAGTGGTCAGGGCCTTTCAAGAATACTTGATCAAAAAGGGCCTGGAAAAGGAGATAGAGATCAAGGAGACCGGTTGCCCTGGCTTTTGCGAAAAAGGAACTTTAGTGGTGGTCTACCCCAGAGGTGTCTACTATATTGGTGTCCACCAGGATGATGTCCCTGATATCGTGGAGGAGACGATACTCAAAGGCAACCTGGTCGACCGCCTTCTCTACAAGGATCCAGAAACGGAAGAGAATGCCGTCGTTGAGAGCGAAATTCCTTTTTATAAATACCAGATGAGGCATCTTATAAAAAATAACATAAAAATAAATCCTAGAAATATAGAAGATTATATAGCTCTGGGCGGATACAGTGCCCTGGCCAGAGCTCTATCCGAGATGACCCCGGAAGAGGTGATCGAGGAGGTGAAGAGATCAAACCTCCGGGGCAGAGGTGGTGGCGGATTTCCCACCGGACGAAAATGGAAATCGACCCGAGAGGCCCCAGGAGAGCCCAAATATGTGATCGTCAACTGCGATGAAGGCGATCCAGGAGCATTTATGGACCGGGCTCTCATGGAGGGTAATCCTCATAGCGTCCTGGAGGGGCTGATCATCGCCGCCTACGCCATGGGATCGCATAAGGGCTTCATCTATGTGCGCATGGAATACCCTCTAGCGGTCCAGAATGCCACGCTCGCCCTCCAACAGGCCCGGGAGTACGGCCTCTTGGGTGAGAATATTCTGGGCACTGGCTTTGATTTTGATGTGAGCATTCATAGGGGTGCCGGCTCCTTTGTCTCCGGAGAGTCGACCGCTCTGATGAACGCCCTGGAGGGATGGGTGGGCGAGCCCAGGCCCAAGTACGTCCACACCTCTCAAAAAGGCCTCTGGGGCCGGCCGAGCGCCCTGAACAACGTTGAGACCTTTGCCAATGTGCCTTTGATCATAGAGCACGGTGCAAAATGGTTCAACTCCATTGGAACCGAGAGGAGCAAAGGGACCAAGATCTTCTCTCTGGTAGGCAAGGTCAATAACACCGGTCTGGTGGAGGTCCCTATGGGCATGACCCTGGCCGATATAATATACAAGATTGGAGGGGGAATTCCCGGGAACAAGAAGCTCAAAGGGGTGCAGACCGGAGGGCCGTCTGGTGGGATAATTCCGGCCAGGTATCTGAATACGCCAGTGGACTTTGATGAATTGACCAGTCTTGGCTCTATGATGGGTTCGGGGAGCATTATCGTCATCGATGAGGATACCTGTGCAGTCGATCTGGCCCGTTACTTTGTGGACTTCCTCTGCAGCGAGTCCTGCGGCAAATGCCTACCCTGCCGGGAGGGGCTGAAACGGATGAGAGAGATTCTTGATGCAATCGAGTCCGGCCGGGGGACGGAGACGGATATCCAGACCCTGCAGGAGATTGCAGAATTGATGAGAACGGCATCGCTCTGCGCCCTGGGGCGAACGGCAGTCAATCCGGTCCTGAGCACTATTCGTTATTTCCGAGAGGAGTATGATGCCCATATCAAAGATAAGAGATGTCCCGCCCTATCCTGCAAGTCTCTTGTGTCTTATTCCATCGATCCTGAGATCTGCATAGGCTGCGACCTGTGCCGGGAGAACTGTCCTCAGGGGGCGATCTATAAGGACGACGGAGGATTCGCGGTTGTTGATCAATCGAAATGCATGCGATGCGGGATATGCTTTGAGATCTGCCCCAAAAAGGTTAGAGCTGTCGTAAGAGAGTCTAAAGGCCTCCCAGGAGGGAAGAGATGATCCGGAAGAGCCGAGTTGTGCGTCTGGATAAGAGCGGCGAGAAGCACGAGATGAGATTTGAGGTATGAGAGTTGAGATTCTGGATCGATGATCAGCAGTTAGAAGCCCAGACCTCCAGCACCATTCTTGAGGCTGCCCTGTCTGCAGGAATTAAAATTCCCACTCTGTGCCATCATCCCGCACTTGAATCCTATGGGTCTTGCAGGCTCTGTACGGTGGAGATTGAAAAGAATGGAAAGAAGAGGTTCGTCACCGCCTGCAACTATCCGATAGAAGACGGTCTGGTGGTCAGGACTGCCACCCCTGCGGTCCTGGATATCCGGCGGATGATCGCTGAGCTCTTATTGTCCAGATGCCCGAAAGAGAAGCAGATCCAGGACCTGGCCAGAGAGTATGGAGTCATTGAGCCTCGATTTAAGCTCGAAGAGGAGAAATGCATTCTCTGCGGGCTTTGTTGCCGGGTATGTGGTGAGATGGTGGGTGTATTCGCCATCAATTTCCAAAACAGGGGAACAGAGAGGAGTGTGGGCGCGCCGTATGGAGAGCTCTCGGAGGACTGCATAGCCTGTGGTGCCTGCTCTCTGGTATGCCCCACCAGTGCCATATCCGCTCAGAGAAACATCTTCCCGCTCACTGCAGAAGATATCATCGGGATCGAAGAGGAGCATCTGTCCGGCGAAAGGGATGTGGATCTGGGAGTGTGCAGCGAGCTTTTCGCCGCCAGAACAGAGATCCAGGGACAGGATGGAGGGGTTGTCACCTCTCTTCTTGCTCGATGCCTGGATAAAGGCGTCATTGATGCTGCTGTGGTAGTTTATCAAAGGGAGAATAATGGAGGAAGAGCGGCAGCGGTAGACGATATTGAAGGAGTGATAAAGGCCAAGGGGACAAAATATGTGCGCGTATCCGCTCTGGCGCCGCTGATTGATGCTTTGAGAGGAGGAAAGAGAAGGGTTGCTGTGGTTGGCACTCCCTGCCAGATCAGAGTGATCAGAAAATTGGAGCAACTGGATTACTTCAAGGACGAGTTTCCAGATGCAGAGATCTTTCTCGTTGGCCTGTTTTGCTTCGAGAGCTTCGATTACAGAAGACTGAGAGAGCATTCTAAAGAGCTTTTGGGCATAGATATAGAGGATGCGGATAAAATTCAGATCGCAAAAGGGAGATACATTGCGACTCTGGATGGAATGGAGCACTCCTGCAGCGTGCGGGAGCTGGAAAAAGACATCCGTGAAGGATGCCGGTTTTGCGGCGATCTGGTCTCAAGGCTGGCTGATATCTCCATAGGTTCAGTGGGAAGCGCGGAAGGATACTCCTCAGTGATCGTCAGATCGAAAAAGGGGAAGAAGTTGCTGGATGGGCTATCTTTTTGCCGAGAAAAGGCAGTTCGTGAGGACATCGTGAAGCTGGCCAGGATGAAGAGGCGAAATGCAGACCGCAATCTTGAGAGGATCAGAAAAGGAGTGGAGTGCTCTCAATCGACCAAGTCTCCTTGATCAGACAAAAGCCTCTATATCCTGTCTGGGCATGGGATAATCAGATGGGCTGAACCCCTGATGCTTCCCCTGGGCGCAGTATGCGGCTATCTCATCCAGGCGGACCAATAGGGCATACTCTTTTATATGCCAGTCCTTTCTCCTCCTATCAGTCTCTCGAATCTCGATCCAGCCCTTTCTCCAAAATGATAACAGCATATCAAATCCACCCTTTTCCACATTATAGTGTCCGGTATCGAGTTCACTGCAATCCATTCCATTCATACCGTAGAAGCTGTCTATCATCCTCAATATATTGTGGAGCTCTCCCATTTTTTGCAGATATTCGATAAACTCCCTAAATCCACTATCCAGTAACTTTGCTCTCCCCTTCATTTTCCATCCCCTTTATCGCCTGTTAATCCCTTCTAACATCTATAAATATTTTTTTAATTATGTACAGTTTTATTTTTTCTTTTCATATATCTCGTTCATCTCGTTGAGAGAACGATGCTGCCATTAATTACATAACAAACAAAAGTTATTAATATAATGAATACATATCCTCCATCGGAGTAGCAGAAATGGAAGAAAATGATCAAGAGTTCTTGCGCGCACTTCATGAGGAGAAGATAAGAACCCAGAATGAACGCGCAAAGCTAATCACCATGAAGCTGGCTTTTATTACCGTCCTCTTTGGAGTAAGTTCAGTGGATGTCAAGATTGAGATTGCCAGGATCTTCTGGCTGATTTATTTCGTCCCTCTGGTGGCGATAAGCTACGATCTATACATCATGTCCGCCGATTCCAGGATCAAGCGCATAGGTGTATTTCTGGGCAGGCACCCTATCTCCCTAGCGGGAAAGGCGGAGCAAGAATGGGAGCGCTTCTGCACCTCTTATCGGGATAGCCTGGCACCATCTGCCAATATGTTCTTCTCGGTGATTGTAACCCTGGGAGCAGCAGCCTTTATTCATTCTCAGCAGAGCTGGACGGAGCATCTAATGAAGTTGTGGTTTGCGGTCTGGCTGGTAATATCCCTGGGAGTGATCATCGCCCTTTGGATGAGGCATCAGGCCCTCATAAAGAACATTGGCAATTATACACCCAATGATAATAAAAATAAAAAGAGATATATGGGATTGTGACGATTATGGGATGTGAGAAAGATGTCTCATCCCATTTGGGGATCAATGATTGCGATATCTCAATCTTTTATAATTCATCGACAATTATCGTTATAAAAAACCTTAATTATAGCCTGTGCTAAGCACTCAAGATAAATTTCCAGAAAAATTGTCAGTGCACGATTAACGCTGAGGAACGGTGGGGTTTATGTTGACTTTAAAAGAGAGAGAGATAAAAAGAGCAGTTAAAGAAGGATACGCTCGTATTGCCAAGCAGGCAACATCCGACTATGCCTCACGGTGCTGCTCAGGGGATGCTGATATTCCAGAGGAGCTGAGCAAGAGGATGGGCTACACTGAGGAGGAGATCCAAGCTGCTCCGCCGGAGTCAAACCTCGGCCTGGGCTGCGGCAACCCAGTAGCTCTGGCATCGTTATCCGAGGGGGAGATCGTCTTGGACATGGGCTCAGGAGCGGGATTTGACTGTTTCCTGGCATCCGACAGGGTTGGGCCATCAGGCAAGGTAATTGGTGTTGACATAACCTCTGAGATGGTGGAAAAGGCCAGGGCGAACTCCCGAAAGGGCGGCTATGCTAACATCGACTTCCGGCAGGGAGACCTTGAAAATATGCCGGTGGCGGACAACTATGTGGATGTGGTCATCTCCAACTGCGTGATCAACCTCATCCCCAATAAGAGAATGGCATTCAGGGAGGCCTTCAGGGTTTTAAAGCCAGGAGGAAGGCTGGCAGTCTCTGATGTGGTGCTGCTCAAGGAGCTGCCGGAGTTTGTCAAGAGCTCCACAGAAGCTTATATCGGCTGCCTGGCAGGTGCCATCATGAAGGATGATTACCTGGATATCATAAAGAGCATAGGCTTCAGAGATGTGCGGGTTGTGGCAGAATCCAGATTTCCTGTCGAGTCTCTGATCTCCGAGAGATCTGGCTGCAGCACACCTACAGATCCCGCGATCACCCCTGAGCAGCAGAAGAAGGTTGCGGATTCCGTCTTGAGCATAAAGATATGTGCGATCAAGCCCTAAAATCAGCACCTCTGAGAGCATCAAGGCATTGGATAGGGATCTTGAGGACTATTGCATTGGATGGATTCAGAACTCCTGCAAAGCCTCCTGATAGCATTTGAACGTCCTATGGTTGAAGCAGACGGCTATTGTATCACCCGCGTTTTTGTCCTCCAGATTGCGCCTCATCTCCCAGATAGCAATACGACAGGCCCGCTCTATGGGAAAGCCATAAGCCCCTGTGCTTATGGCTGGGAAGGCTATGCTCTTTATTTCGTACTTCTCTGCCAGGGCAAAGCAGCTCTGATAGCATCTGGCGAGAAGCTGATCCTCGCCCTCTGATCCACCCCTCCAGACCGGCCCAACGGTGTGAATGACAAAGCGAGCGGGAAGCCTATAGCCCCTGGTGATGCGCGCCTCTCCCACCGGACAGCCGCCGATCTGCCTGCATTCTCCCAAGAGCTCCGGTCCTGCGGCACTGTGAATGGCGCCGTCAACCCCGCCTCCTCCCAGCAGAGAGTTGTTGGCGGCATTGACAATGGCATCGACCTTTAATGTGGTGATATCGGCCATGAGCAGTTTTATTTTCTGTCCGATCTTCATTCCTCCTATCCGCCAATTGGCTATCCATATCTAAGAGAAATTAACCTTTCCATAATCATCTCGCTGCATCATAATCTTTTTAAAAAAATGTATACCTATTATATTCCACCGAAAGCTTTTTTTCCTTTAGCAGCTTCACTAATGCCGATAGTGGTCAGGTGGATTGTGGTTAAAATAATAAGATCTGCAAATCGCTTACAGGCTCCAATATTTCTCCCAGCGGCTATCATATCTATCCTTATTTTGTTATTTCAGACCATTCTAATAGAGGTGATAGATGATAAAAGGTCGATCCTGTTCATGAATAATCTTCTTTCCACCTCAAGCTCAATAGTCGCCTTTCTATGTTTATTATATGCGGCAAATAATATGGAAGGGAGGTCCAAGAAAGCCTGGTTGATGATGGCTGTTGCCATGCTTTTCAATTCTTTTGGAGAGGGAACCTGGGCATTTATAGAGTTCGTTTTGCAGGAAGATCCATTCCCATCTGTGGCAGACTTCGGCTATCTGATGTT
>NZ_DAIK01000134.1:0-14808 GCF_002496085.1 Methanosaeta sp. UBA458
AGCTCTGAATGAGACGGTAGCTCTGAATGAGACGGTAGCTCTGAATGAGACGATAGCTCTGAATGAGACGGTAGCTCTGAATGAGACCGCCGCAACTGATGCCGTCGCTGAAGCGGTACGGGGATACACCATTGAGGGCGTTGTATTCGAGGATCTGGACGGAAATGGGGTAATGAATGTCAACGAATCTGGCCTTGCCAATTGGACAGTCAACCTGGAGCAACCTGAGGGTGTGATTATCACGAGCGTCAACACCTCAGCAGACGGAAAGTTCATCTTCCTCAACCAGCTTCCTGGTGTATATACAATCAAAGAGGTCCTTCAAGCAGGCTGGACGCTTATCTCACCCGCTGATGGCAAGTTCACCGCAGAGGTCATAAACGAGAGCGTGACCCACCTGGAGTTCGCCAATAACCAATCCTGAGCCGCCTTAGCCTATTCAAGGGCCGCATCACCCCAAGATCAGTGGTCTGGGCTGTCTGCCAGACCCTTTTCTTTTTTTCAGTCCACTGGCAGGAATCCCTATGGTCAGGTTGAAGATTTCTCGGCGTTCAACCAAAAATCTTTCATAGATTGGGCAAAAGATATAATCACAGACTAGTGGGGGAAGATCATGAGAATAAGAGTTGCACTTGCATTTATAGCGCTGCTCCTGATGATAATGGGTCCAGCGGCTGCCATAGGCATGAGCAGCGGTAGTGGCTGCGTTGCGAGAAACGCTCTGGAGGCCTATTGCGTTAACCATGGAGGATGTCCTAAAGACGGAAACTGCTATTTCCCGGACGGCGGTTATTGCGATCTGGAGTCCTTCTACCGGGGAACCTGTCCTGGCAAAGAGTATTATGAGGATGCCCTTTGGATGTTGGAGGCCTATGCTTTCCTTTATGGGGATTTCACACCATATGGACAATACTATGTGCCGGGCACGGGATATTCCTATTATGCCAATCCTTATGCTAATCAGCTCTCCAATCCCTACTGGAATAGCGATCTGGGCAGCTCCTATTACTGGCCGGTTTATGCCCAAGGATACGGCACAGGTTATGGCACTGATTACGGCGCAGGTTANNGTTGTGGTGGGCGCTGGGCCGGCTGGCTCGACTGCTGCTCGGATAGCAGCCGGAATGGGCCTTAAGGTCTTAATCCTGGAAAAGGAAAAGTTTCCCCGCTACAAGCCCTGCGGGGGCGCTCTATCGGAGAGGGCGACCTCCTGGCTGGACCTTCGCCTTCCCGAGGCCGTATGCGAGAAGGCCATAACCGGAGCTCGGATCCACTACCACGAATGGGTTCAAGACAAGGTCAAGGCCTACAGACTCAGTACTCTGATCAACCGGAGCGCCTTTGACCAGTTCCTCCTTCAGAAGGCAATCGAGACAGGAGCCAGTGTCTCATTCTCTCGTGTTCTGAACTACAGCAGCAAAGAGGATCATGTATCCGTTCAGACAGATGATCAGATCTATAGATCACGATTTTTGATCGTTGCCTCCGGCTGCCAGGATTCTTTAAGAAGCCGGATATCGGGAAAGGCCTCAAGAGATGATATCGGGGTCTGTCTGGTAACAGAGATCGAGGCGGATGATAGGGATATTGAGGCCAGACTGGGCAGCTTTCTTGATATTCATTTCGGGATAGCAGGCGGAGGCTATGGCTGGATCTTCCCTCACCGTGGATACTACTCCGTGGGCATAGGGGGCCTGGCATCCCAGCTTCGCCATCCCCGCATGATAATGAAAGGCTTCCTTGAGAACAACGGCTTTGACCGGGATCAGATAATTCATGGCCACACCATACCGCAAGGAGGAAAGAAGAAGAGGATCTCCCTGGGCAGGGTGCTCTTGACGGGGGACGCAGCCAGCCTGGTGGATTCCTTCTCTGGTGAGGGCATCTATTATGCTTTGCGTTCGGGAGAGATGGCGGCAAGGGCGATAGGAGAGGAGAAAGAGAGAGATGTTGCCCGGCTCTATGAGAAGAGATGCAACAAGGAGCTTGGCGAGGAACTCAGATATGCCTTGATCCTATCCCAGGCCATGCACCGCCATCCCAAAGCCTTCTCCTGGATGCTGGAACGGCATAATGAGGTATTAGACAGGTATATTGAGATTGCTGCTGCCAAAAGGTCTTATAAGGATTTTGTGCGCTGGCTGGTGCCCAGGCTGCCCATGGGGATCTTGTCCGCCCGTTGAACCTATAAAAAAATGTCAGGTGAAGACCTCACCTGTCCTCACTTTAACCGATCTTTCCACCGGGCTTACGAAGATCCGGCCGTCCCCGAACTTGCCGGTTCGAGCAGCATCGCAGATGGCCTTCAGCACTGGATCGACAGATTCGTCAGCTACGTAAAGCTCCAGCTTGAGCTTGGTTAAGAGGTCGACATCCATTGTGCCTCCCCGGTACTGGAGCTTGATTCCTTTCTGCTCACCTCTGCCCTGGATCTCAGTGGTGGTCAGGGCGACCACGCCTATCTCCTCCAGAGCCTCTTTGACCCTCTCCAGCCTCTCCGGTCGTACTATTGCCTCGATCTTTTTCATTATCATTCACCGCCTTCAGGCATAGGCCTTCTCCCCATGCTGGGATATATCCAGGCCCACATACTCTTCGTCCTCAGTCACGCGCAAGCCCATGAACGAGTCCACCAGCTTGGCCAGGGCATATGTCACCACAAAGGCATAGACCACCGATATGCCAGCGGCCATGATCTGCACAGCGAACTGATTGAAGTTGCCCTGCAATAGGCCGGTGTAGCTGTTGACTGCGGAGGTGGCGAATATGCCCGTGGCCACCGCTCCCCACAGGCCGCCCATGCCGTGAACCGCCCAGGCGTCGCAGCTCTCGTCCAGCCCCCGGCTCACCCGGAAGAGGAGGGACATATAGCAGAGGACCCCGGCCACCGCTCCGATTACCAGGGCTCCAAGCACGTCCACAAAGCCAGCGGCAGGGGTTATGGCCACCAGGCCGGCTATGCCGCCGCTCACCATTCCCAGGGCGCTGGGCTTGCCCTTCAGCCAGCTGGAGAGGAGCCAGGTCAGAGCACCGGCAGCAGCGGAGGTATTGGTCACCACCAGGGCAGAGGCAGCAAGGCCGTTCGCTCCCAGAGCGGAGCCGGCATTGAAGCCAAACCAGCCAAACCACAGCAGTCCGGCGCCCAGCATGGCCATGGGGATATTATGGGGCTCCATGACATAGGAGCCGAAGCCCACCCTCTTTCCAATCACCATCGCTATGGCCAGGGCGGAGAAGCCGGAGCTTATATGGACCACCGTCCCACCGGCAAAGTCCAGGGCTCCCATCTGAGCCAGCCAGCCACCTGCCCAGACCCAGTGGGCCAGGGGATCATAGACCAGGGTGGTCCAGAGCAGAGCGAGCACGATGAAGGAGCCAAGGCGCACCCTCTCCGCCACCGCTGAGGTGAGGATGGCCAGGGTCACCGCAGCGAAGACCATCTGGAAGGCGACGTAGAGCAGATGGGGCAGATTTCCCGCCAGTGGCGCTTCGCCCAGGCCTATGCCATTCAAGGCAAGGTAATCCAGAGCACCTATTGCTCCGCCTATATCCTGGCCAAATGAGAGGCTGTAGCCCAGGAAAACCCACTGAAGGCTGGCCAGGGCAAAGGCCAGGAAGGAGAGGCCAATCATCGATACCACAGTCTTCTTGCGCACCAGGCCGCCATAGAATAGGCCTACCCCCGGGGTCATGAGCATGACCATGGCGGTTGAGACCAGGACCCAGGCTGTGTCTCCGCTGTCTATTGGCATATTTGTATCACCTGCACCATAGCTGGCAGACTGCACCGGCCTCTAGCCATGCAGCATTGTGAGGACAATGCTCAATTGCACTCTGCCAGTTAGAGCTGTTTTTCAGGGGAATAAAAGGATATTTGATATTATTGCATAAATGATATGAAAATATCATACTGCAACTCATGGAGGCGATCTGCTATAAGGCTGCGGCAATCTATTTATCTGTGATACGCTTCTTTAATTAGGTTCACATGTCCAGGTTTGGACCTGGAAGGTGTTGGCAGCCTATGGACAACAAGTACGAGATACTCCAGGCAATCCGGGAGGCGAAGAAGCATCTCGGAGAAGGATCAGACTTTCGCATCGCTGATGTCATGGAGACAATGGAAGGCATCGCACCGTTTCTGGATAAAGAGGTCATAATTGGATTGAAATGCAAAAACTGCGATAGCTATGCACGAGGCTCATTTCCCCTGAGCAACGACTTTTGGGCGGTCGACGAAAATGAGCACTGCCATGAGAAGAAGACCTCTCTGAAGAACCTGAATGCCTTGAAGCTGGCCGGCTGCCATCAATACTCATGTCAGGAAAGGGAGGAGCTGATGAAGCTGGGCCAGGATATTCTGGAGGAGGACCTCAGGCCTGGATTTAGCGATAGAAAGCTATATGATAGGAGCAAGTTCGCCAGCTACAGCGTAGACTTCCGCATGCTCTCCAATCCGGGAAATATCTGCATTGAGTTTGGGCATCTTACGGATGGCGGGTTCACCTGCAGCGATATCAGGCTTTACATCATAAAGAGGCTCGATCCGGGATTTGGAGAGGATGCCTCTCGAAAGATATCCGAGGCTTTGAAGAAAGGTCCCGTCATGGCGCTTGAGGCCAACCTACAGATCAGAAGGCAGCTTGATATTGACTATGTCCTGGAGTGGATTGCCAAAAAGCGAAAGATGGATATAGTATATCTCTAGCTCTATTTTTGATTTAGACAATAATTGATAATTAAAGGATGTTTTCGACAATGGCGCAACCGCTAGTGCCAGATACCAGCGTGGTAATAGATGGCAGAGTCTCTGCTAGGATCAAGTCTGGAGAGCTCCAGGGCAGGAGAATTGTAGTGCCCGAGGCTGTGGTGGCGGAGCTGGAAGCCCAGGCCAACCACGGCCGAGAGATCGGCCTGAAGGGATTGGAGGAGCTGAGAAAGCTCTCCGAGCTTGCCAAAGCCGGCAAGATCGAACTGGAGTATGTAGGAATCAGGCCGAACCTGGATCAGATCAAGCTCGCCGGTGGTGGAGAGATCGATGCTATGATCAGGGATGTTGCCCTGGAGCTGGGCGCCTCCTTCCTCACCAGCGATCAGGTTCAATCCCGAGTGGCAGAGGCGATGGGCCTGGATGTGGAGTACGTCCGTCCCCAAAGGGAGGCGATCAAGCCTCTGTCCCTGGATAGATACTTCACCGAGGATACCCTATCCATTCACCTCAAGGAGAGCGCAATACCCATGGCCAAGAGGGGCCATGTAGGGGACTTCTCCCTGGTCCGGCTGGGCGAAAGGCCCTCATCGGAGAGGGAGCTGAGGGACCTATCCCGGGAGATATACGAACGGGCTAAAGCCGATCCAGATGGCTATGTGGAGATGGAAAAGATGGGGGCAGCGATAATCCAGATTGGGCCGATGAGGATCGCCATCGCCAAGCCGCCGTTCTCCGACGGCCTGGAGATCACCGCCGTTCGACCGGTGGCCAAGGTGAGCTTTGACTCCTACCGCCATAGCAGCATGCTCAAGACCCGCCTCAAGGAAGGTCAGAGGGGAATTCTCATCGCCGGTCCGCCAGGGTCGGGCAAGTCCACCTTCGCAGCAGGATTGGCCGAATACCTTTTGGACTGCAACTATGTGGTCAAGACTCTTGAGTCTCCTCGCGATCTGCAGGTTCCCCCGGAGATCACCCAGTACGGCCCTCTGGAGGGGAGCATGGAGGCATCGGCAGATATACTGCTCCTGGTCAGGCCCGACTATACCATCTACGATGAGGTCAGGAAGACACGCGACTTCCAGGTCTTTGCCGATATGAGGCTTGCCGGGGTGGGCATGATCGGCGTGGTCCATGCCAACAAACCCATCGATTCCCTGCAGAGGCTCCTTGGCCGGGTGGAACTGGGCATGATACCTCAGGTGGTGGACACCGTGGTCTTCATCGAGAGAGGGGAGGTCACTAAGGTTTTGGATGTGGAGTTTGTGGTCAAGGTTCCCTCGGGAATGGTGGAGGCTGATTTAGCCCGGCCGGTGATCGTGGTCAAGGACTTCGAGAGCGGCCAGGCGGAGTACGAGATGTACTCTTACGGAGAGGAGATCGTGGTGATGCCCGTCACCAGAGAGGAGAGAAAGCCCTCCTGGAATCTGGCCAGCAGGGAGATTGAGAAGGAGATCTCTCACCATGTACGTGGCCCCTTCAAGGTGGAGATGCTCACCGACTCCAGCGCAGTGATCCATGTACCTCAAGAGGATGCTGCGAGGGTGATCGGCAAGGCGGGAAAGAACATCGACCAGATCGAGAGGAGCCTGGGTATGCATATCGATGTCCGGGCAAGGGACGAGCCCTCTGTTCCTGAGCCGAGGATGGAGGAGACGGCAAAGCATATCATCCTCTGGCTGGACGGCATGGCAGGTGAGTCAGTCGATGTCTCTGTAGGGGATGAGCCCGCCTTCACCGCCACTGTGGGCCGAAGAGGAGATATCCGCATAGCCAAATCCTCGGAGATGGCCAAGAGGATCATAAAGAAGATGAAAAAGGGTGAGAGTATAGAGGTGCACAGGTCGGGATCGGAATGGAATGGATGAGATATCCGGCCAGCATCCTCCTCCTCTTCCTGGCAGCGGTGCTCACTCTTAACGCCAGCGCCCAGGATCCCGAACCCTGGCAGGACCAGAGAGGCAATGCCACCCCTGTTCTGATGGGAAAGAATGTAGAGGAAGCAGAAGTAGGCCAGGAGGCTACCGGGCTAAAATCCCGGCTCTTGAGCCCCATGGTCCGATGGGAGCTGGATCTGAAAGATAGCCTTGATAGGAGTGTGGAAATGGAGATGTACCAATCGAACGATGCCCTATTCGGCAAGGGCAGGATCATGGCGGACGGAATAGAGCAGAACGTCTCTGCCAGCGGTATAATCTCAGGAAACAAGCTGGATCTGGACATCCTCTCAGAAGACCTCTCGCTATTCCGCCTTTCCCTTACCATGAACGGGAAATCCATTTATGGGGACTATCATGTCCATAGTGCCAGATTTATTACCGAGAAGGGCATAGCTATGGGAAAGATTGAATAGATCAAAAAAATACGTTCTTTGTCGTATAACCATTAAGCTTATCAACTATAAAGCTCATGCCGGATCTGAATGGAGTGCCCCGGATAGCACACAGCGGGCTTAGATCCGTCTGAGATTAAATACCCAGCATCCAGATCCATTCATGAAGATCAAATATAGGTCGAGATGCCATGAGATTCAAATTGTCAATTGCATTATTCATGTTCTTCATTGCCTTTCTGGCAGTGACTGCTCTATCTGCCGATTGGACCAACCAGCAGTATCTGAGCGCTGATGAGCTGATAAGCGGCGAAGAAAAGACCTCTAAAGCTCCCACAACCCCGCAACAATCCAGAGCGCTTCGAGAGAACGAGAGCTCAATGGACTGGAGCATGCCGAAGACTCTGAGCGATACCTCAAAGGACCCCAAGGCCTCCCGAGCTGAGGCCGAGGCGGCGAGTATAGGGGCGGAGAACGAGAGTGCATCCACCGTGGACAACGCCACCTCTGAGGAGAATGCCACCGCTATGGCAGAGACTACAGAGCTTCCTCCGGCCGAGGTCGCGCTGCCCTCTTTGGGAGGAAGCTGGTCATTTGCCCTGAACGACAGCCTCCAGAGGAGCATGGCTTTGACCCTATTCCAGAAGGATGATCAGCTCTTGGGCGCGGGGAAGATGAGGGTGGAAAACAGCACCATCGATGCAACAGTATCGGGACAGGTCTACGGAAATGGAACCGCGAGGCTGGATATCATCACCATAAACCCCATTGATCTTTATATGTTTTATCTCAATCTGAACGGTGAAATGGCCAGCGGAGACTACGACGCTCTCTCTGCCAGCGGAAAGTCCTGGACAGGAGACTTTGAGGGAGTGAAGACAGCATAACTGAGGGGAGATAACGATGCCGAAAGTTCGGCATCCTCTCACTACTCTTCTTTCCCCACCTTTCTGTCTTCCGTTCGCAATCTCTTTGCTCAACCAAAGCCTTTTTTGGCAGACAGAAGATCAATAGATCACAATGCCCCCAGTTAAGCTCTCTCCCCTGATGGAGCAGTACTACCAGAATAAGAAGCTCTATCCAGATGCTCTGCTCTTATTTCGGGTGGGCGACTTTTACGAGACCTTTGCCGACGATGCAGTCATCGTTGCCCGCGATCTGAACATCACCCTCACCTCCCGGCAGAAAGACGACCAGGGAGAGAAGATCCCTCTGGCAGGGGTCCCTTATCATTCCCTCGATGCCTACCTCGCCCGGCTCATCCGGGCGGGGCATAAGGTGGCCATCTGCGACCAGGTGGAGGACCCCAAACTTGCCCGGGGTCTGGTGAAAAGAGCCATCACCCGGGTGGTGACCCCGGGAACGATAATCGAGCCCTCCATGCTGGACGAGTCCAGCAACAACTTCCTGGCGGCGATAGTGAAGGGGGATGAGAATGTGGGCCTTGCCTTTGTGGACGTTTCCACTGGCGAGTTTCTGACCACGGAGGTTCCACATAACCGCCTCTACTCCGAGCTGGCCCGTTTCCGGCCGGCGGAGTGCTTGTCTGCCTTTTCCCTCCACTGGGAGGGCACAAGCCTGCAGATCCTGGAGGAGCCCTGCTTCTCCGCGGAGAGAGCAGAGGCCGCCCTGGCCGACCGCTACGGACCGGACTGGAAGGAGAGGCTCCGGCTGGAGGGAAGGGGTTTATCCCAGAGAGCCTGCGGAGCAGTCCTCTCCTATCTGAACGCTTCTCGCTTCGACCTTCTGGGTCACTTGAAGGATGTTCAGATCTACTCGGGATCGGATTATATGGTTCTGGATGAGGTCACAGTGCGAAACCTGGAGATCACCAGAAACATCCGCGACCGCTCTCGCAGGGGCACCTTGCTGGAGTTCCTGGACCAGACTAGAACGGCCATGGGGGCGAGAACCCTTGCCCGCTGGCTGCAAATGCCCCTGCAGAGCGAGCAGGCAATAGCCCGCAGACTGGATGGAGTAGAGGAGCTTGCCAGCAAATCCCTGCTGCACCGCAGCCTGGCTGAGGAGCTCAAGGGCACCTCTGACCTGGAGAGGCTCTTAAGCCGGATATCATGCAAATCCGCCAGCCCTAAAGAGCTGTCCGTCCTGAAGAGCACTCTGGAGATGCTGCCCCGTCTGCAGGAGATCCTCATGGATGATCAGTCCTCGGCTCAAAGCTCATATCTGCAGGATCTTTCAAGCAGGCTCTCTCCCCTGGATGATATCGTCTCCCTGATAGAGAGATCGATAATGGAGGATCCGCCCGTCCATGTTCGGGATGGGGGGGTGATCAGGGAGGGCTACGATCCGGAGATAGACCAGCTCCGGGAGCTCTTGAGGGACGGCAGAGGCTGGATCAGCCGCCTGGAGGGTTCGGAGAAGGAGAGGACGGGCATCAAATCCCTCAAAATCGCCTTTAACAATGTCTTCGGCTACTATATCGAGGTCTCGCGGGCAAACCTGCACCTGGTTCCCCAGAATTATATTCGCAAGCAGACCCTGGCCAATGGGGAGAGATTTGTGACCCCGGAGCTCAAGGATATGGAGTCTCGAGTCCTCTCCGCCCAGGAGAGGTCGGTATCTTTAGAGCAGGAGCTGTTTTATAAGGTGCGGGATCTAGTCGCCTCAAAGGCGGGAGCCATCCAGGAGAGGGCCACGGCACTGGCAGAGCTCGATGTTCTGATCTCCTTGGCCACCTCCGCTAAGGAGAACAATATGATCCGGCCGGAGTTCAATCAAGAGGGAAGAATCTCGATTCGCAGCAGCCGCCACCCGGTGCTGGATAAGGCGATGCGAGGCGCCTTTGTGCCCAATGACGTCCTATTGGACACAGATCGCAACCGTCTGATAATCCTCACCGGCCCGAACATGGCGGGCAAATCCACCTTCATGCGCCAGATAGCCCTGACGGCGATCATGGCCCAGACCGGGTCCTTTGTGCCTGCTGCCTATGCCTCCCTCTCACTGGTGGACCAGGTTTTCACCCGGGTGGGGGCATATGACGACCTGTCCGCAGGACAGAGCACGTTCATGGTGGAGATGACTGAGATCGCCCACATCCTCACTTCTGCCACCAGAAAGAGCCTGGTTCTCCTGGATGAGGTGGGCCGGGGGACAAGCACCTTCGACGGCCTGTCCCTGGCCTGGGCCATATCCGAGTACCTGCATGAGAGCATCAAATGCAAGTCCGTCTTCGCCACCCACTACCATCAGCTCACTGATCTGGAGAGCATCCTCTCCGGAGTGAGAAACTACAGCATTGCCGTAAAGGAGGATAAGGGTACGATCACCTTCCTGCGAACGGTGGTCCCGGGGGCGACGGACAAGAGCTATGGAGTGCATGTCGCCCGCCTGGCCGGGGTTCCCAGGACGGTGACAAAAAGGGCAGACCAGATCTTGAGGGAGATAGAAAAGGAGGCCCTTATGCAACCGGGATCGGGCGGGAGAAGTCAGAGGAGATCTTCTCGCTACACCCAGCTCATATTCTTCGATGGCAATGACGACGGGAATACGGCCGGGGAAGTGGAGAGGGATAAGAAGGATCCCATCTTAGAGGAGATCGAATCACTGGACCTGGACATGATGACCCCCAGGGAGGCTTTGGACCGCCTCGCCCAATATCAGCGGATGCAAAGGGAGAGAGAGGAAGGATAAGAGATGAAGAGGATCAGGGCCCTGGATGAGGAGACGGTAAATAAGATCGCTGCCGGTGAGGTGATCGAGAGGCCTGCTTCGGTGGTAAAGGAGCTGGTGGAAAACTCCATTGATGCCGGTGCCCATAAGGTGTTGATCGAGGTCCGAGATGGCGGAAAGAGCTTCATCAAGGTGACAGATGATGGCAGCGGCATAGATCCGGACGACCTCCCCCTAGCCTTCCAAAAGCATACCACCTCCAAGATCTCCGGGGCTCAGGATCTGGAAACGATCGGCACGTTGGGATTTCGGGGCGAGGCCCTGGCCAGCATCGCCAGCGTCTCGGAAGCGGTCGAGGTGCGGACCAAGACCAGGGATGCTCTATCTGGCAGCTATCTTCGCATAGAGAACGGAAAGGTGGCGGAGACAAAGGAGGTGGGCAGCCCTGTGGGTACATCGATCGTCGTCTGGAATCTCTTTTCTAATGTCCCGGCAAGGAGAAAACACCTCAAGGGAAGGGAGGCGGAGCTGGTCCATATCATCGATGTCATCACCGAGCTGGCCATCATCCACTACGATATCGCTTTTGAGCTATTTTCAGGCAGCCGCACTCACTTCAAATCGGCAAGATCCAATTCCTGGGACGACATCCTCTCCCGCATCTTCGGATTGAAGGCGGTGGCAGGTATGGCCCCTCTGCAGGCATCCGGCCGGGGCTGGAGAATAGAGGGTATGATCGGCGATGCCTTCAACCTTAGGGCCAGCCCGGACAGGATATTCATCTTCGTCAATGGCAGGGCAGTCTCCTCCCGGCCCATGGCCGGGGCTTTGCGAGAGGCCTACAGAAACATCATCCCTCCGGGAAAGAGCCCCATCGCCGTCCTCTCCTTAGAGATAAGCCCGGATCTGGTGGACGTGAACGTCCATCCGGCTAAAAGGGAGATCCGGTTGCTCCATGAGAATGAGATCTGCTCTGCGGTCACCCAGGAAGCTGCCCTGACCCTCTCATCTTATGCCAAGAGCGTAGCCTCCGAACGCTTGAAGCCCAGCGATCAGATCACCGCCTCGGAGGAGACATTGGCCCAGAATGCTATGCAGAGTACTCTTCCCCTGGATGTAGAGGAGGATACCGCTTTGGACCAAGCCCTGCCGGAAAGGGAGAAAAGATCAAGCCTGAAGATCCTGGGCCAGATCAAGAGGCTCTACATTGTGGCGGAGAGCGATCAAGGGCTGGTTCTTATCGATCAGCATGCTGCTGCAGAGCGCATTCGTTTTGAGAGGCTGGCCCAGCGATATCGGGAAGGGGTGATCCGCCAGGAGCTGGCCTGTCCGGTGACGATCGAGCTTATGGCCAGCGAGGAGATCATGCTCTCCTCCTGGAAGGAGGTCTTGGATGATATCGGCTTTGAGATCTCATCCTTTGGAGGGAGGTCCTACAGCGTCCGGTCCGTTCCAGCACTCGGCCAGAGGACCGAGAGCGCAGAATCGGTACATGACGTCTTAAAGGAGCTGTTTTTGCGGGGAAAGCCGGGGCCGGACTCGAGCCGTCGGGATGAGGTCCTCAAGCTTTTGGCCTGCCGGGGCTCCATAAAATCGGGAAAGGAGCTCACCCTAAAAGAGATGGAGCAGCTGCTGCATGATCTGCAGGAATGCAGCAACCCCACAACCTGTCCCCACGGCAGGCCGGTGATGGTCATCCTGGACCAGAGCCAGCTGGAGAGGCTATTTGGCAGAAGATAATCAGGAGATGATAATATCTATGGGAAGGTCAAATGACCTCTCATGGATCTGGAAGGATTTGCCAAGCGAGGTTTGAGGAGACGGGACCGGTCGATAAAGTCCAAGCTCATCGATCTGATCAGAGAGGTAAAGGAGATCCCAAGCGATCGGGCTGCTACCCTGGCGGAAGCGGTCTTGACGGAGGCGGAAGCGACCCTTGATCCCCGGGGGGAGGTCTTCACTCTTGAGAGCGTGGGGGTCAGCATGGGCGACTTTGGGGTGGGCTCACGTGGCTCAGGCGACTTTTATACCCACACCAAGATCGCCGAGGTCATCGGCCGCACAGAAGCAGTTGTTGACTCCCGCCAGCTGGACGACTCGGGTGTGGTCCAGGCGGGGGGCAAATACATAACGGTGACCGTGGACGGCATGCACTCCCGACTGAGCGATTATCCGTTTTTGGCCGGATTTCATGTAACCCGAGCGGCCTTGCGCGATGTCTATGTCATGGGAGCCAAGCCGGTGGCCCTTCTCTCGGATGTTCATCTGGCCGATGATGGGGATGTCTCCAAGCTATTCGACCATATCGCAGGCATTGCCACGGTCTCGGAATTGATCGGCGTTCCTCTCATCACCGGGAGCACCCTGCGCATCGGTGGGGACATGGTTATCGGGGACCGACTAACCGGGTGCGTGGGGGCGGTTGGCGTCTCGGATAATCTCACCGCCAGAAAGAGCGCCCGGCCTGGAGATGTGATCATGATGACCGAGGGAGCGGGAGGGGGAACGATCTGCTCTGCTGCTCTGTACTATAACCGGCATGAGGTGGTGGATGAAACCCTGAACATCAAGTTCCTGGAGGCAAGCGAGGCGCTGCTTAAAGTTAATGCTCGGATCCATGCTATGACCGATGTGACCAACGGGGGCATCCGGGGCGACGCCAAGGAGATCTCCTATACTGCCGGGGTGAGGCTTGTCTTTGAGGAGGAGAGGATGCGCAAGCTGGTCAACCCCCGGGTGCTGGAGATGCTCAATGAGCTGAAAATCGACTATCTCGGGGTGTCCATCGATGCCCTGCTCATCATCGCCCCACCGGAGGAGGCGGAGGCGATCGCAGCCGCCATCCGGGATGTGGGGGTGAAGGTGGACGAGATCGGCAGGGTTGAGGAAGGAGAGGGAGCGTATCTGGATATCGAAGGCAAGCGGTCCGACTTCTCCCCCCGCTTCCGAGAGGCGGCCTACACTCCCATAAAAAAGGCGATCGGCCAGGAGGCGGTGCGGGATGTGGCGGAGATGACCAGGAAGGTGGATTTGGCAGCCCAAAATGCTGTGCAGAAGAAGAAGAGGTTTGTGGAGAGGATAAGGGGGGGCCAGAAAGGATTCTGAACAAATGGTAGGCTACCCGCGATTTGTTATGGGTGAATTTGAATCGGAAATTCTCCGTGTCTCTGTGACTCTGTGATAAACCGCTATGCTCTAACCCAACCACACAGTCACAGAGTAGCAGGGGCCATATTCTCTGCCTGAACTCACCCACATAATTCAACGAAGAGCCAAATAGTATTTCCAGCAGATGTGCTCAGGCGGAGCCGACAGGGAGGCGAACTTAAGAAAATTTTTATAAAGCTATTTATCTGTATAGCCTTTGCCACATGTAATAATAATAGTAAAAATTTATTGACATTAATAAACTATTTATATCATAAGCTCTCTCAATTATTACAAGGGAAAAAAATTAGGGAGGAGATAGCAATGAAAGAATCATTTGTAATGAGATTTGACGAGAGAGATATCGAGGTCGTAGAGACTCTGAAAAGCCTGGGAGTGCCAAGGAAGGTATCCAATATGATCGCATTCCTGGCCAGCGGCACAGAGGCTACCTCACGCGAGATAGAGAGGGGCTCAGATCTGCGCCAGCCGGAGGTGAGCATCGCCCTTCGCACCTTGCGCAAGAATAACTGGATCGAAGAGAAGATGTGCAGGAGCGATGGGACAGGAAGGCCGATGAAGGTCTATCGCCTCAAGACTCCCATCGAAGAGATCCTGCAGCATTACGAGCAACAAAAGATGAATGAGGCAAATCAGGCATTGCAGTCCATCCAGAGGCTGAAGTCCCTCTTCAGCGAAGCTGAATCGATATGAGATGATATAAATTCTAATTTTTTTTAAAAATTTTTAATACACGATCTTCAAATCTGTAACATCCAATCGTATATTATTAAATTAATATTCTTATTATTTCTCATTTTTAAAAAATAATAAATTGGATCATAATTATCTAAATGTTTCTGAGAGGAACGCATGTGAAAATACAATATTTATAAATACTTGATTTTATTTTATGGATGTCGGTTATCGTCATCACATATTCGCAGATGATCAACTGGAAGAGATCTTCGTATATCCGACCGATTCA
>NZ_DAIK01000079.1:0-6934 GCF_002496085.1 Methanosaeta sp. UBA458
CATTTCGTGGACATGACAACGATCCCTTTATCTGAAATCCGGCTTTAATTATCCCAGTCTGCGTAGTTCTCATCATATAGGCTTATGGCGTCTTCCACATAGTTCCTGATCCACTCTTCGCCCGTTATTTCATCCGAGCTGTGCCAGACTGCCACGATCTCGCCTTCAGAATCGGGAGCCAGGGTCAATATGACGGTCAGAGGAACGAACATGTCGAGGCCGCCATTGGGATCATAGGCCTGCAGGGCTTCACCAGACCTGACATCACTGCCATCGGCACCCAACTCGAAGATCGTGATCTCTCCGCTGAATTCGTCGATTATCTTCTGCACGGCCTCGGTCTGTGGTACACAATAATCACATTCTTTATGCACATAGATCAGCACAGGCTTGCTCTCCAGAGCGTCCAATACCCAATCAGGATGGCTGACATCGCCGCCTGCACCCGTAGACTGATCGGGATATTCTTTCCACCAGTCATCGCTTTCCGATCCTAAGGAGTATTCAGCTCCCGCTGCATTGAAGCCAAAAGCGATAAGAATTAATGCAATTAATGAGGCAATGCCATATTTTCTCGATACAATATCCATGGTACACTCTCCTTTTCCCCACTCATTCCCATGCCGATCCAACTATCACATCGACATCTTGCTGTTGGTATGAGGAGCTAATCTCAGCACATCGACATTATTGGATATAAGACTTTCGTCAATTCGATCTATATAGGCATACCTGAGGAAAACATTTGCTTTGAGATCATGCATAGTATTATATTTAAAATGAATTATGAATCAATGGTTGTTAAATAAGATTTGCAGACAGCAGGAATACATATATCAATTTCATTATATATACTTATCGTCAGATGTCGTACCTGCTCTTCATCGCCTGACTGGAAACTCTTATATATCGAGATTGCTGGATATGGTGTTGTATTGCTTATTTGAGGTCACTATGGAATGCGAAATATGCAATAGAAGCGGGAAATCCTTTTTCCTGGTTACACATAAAGAAAGGGGAAGAATCAGGATCTGCGGCGATTGCTTGCAGAAAGAGAGAGACAATCTCCTTGCTCAAAAAAGCTGCACATGCTGCTGAGGTGAGAGGAGACTCATGTCATGCATATCCAAAGAGGCCGTCGATAGGATGACCAGGCTCATCGGCGATCGCGATAAGGCAGAGTGCAAGGTGAACAGGCTGCGCTCCCTGACCATAGATCTGGATGAAGAGGAGCTCAAGACCGAATCTGAGATCTTTCAGGCCATGGCCGATCCCTGCCGCCTCAAGATTCTCTCTCTTCTGCGGGAGGGGGAGCTATGCGCCTGCGAGATCATGATCGGCGTTGACCGACCCCAATCCAGCACTTCTCATCATCTCTCCATCCTCAAGAATGCCGGTCTGATCAAAGAGCGCAAAGACGGAAGATGGTCCAGATACAGGCTCTCAGAAGGGGCAGTGATTGAGATGCTCAATCTGGTAAACATATTGATTGAATCTAAAGACCGAAGAGGCAACTCCAATGACAAAAAATGATTTTACTATTCCAGCAATTCTCATGATTTCTTTGTTAACACTAGCTCCCCTGGCCAATGCCGGCTGCTGCAGTGAAGGCACCTGGGATCCCAGCGGATTTCTAAACTCCGATGCTGGCACAGGCATGCCCAGTCAGCCCATCCAGTCCGCACAGGCAGAAGGATCGCAAGAAAGCGCTGCAGTAAGCTCCAGCAGCCCTCAAAATCCGCCCGATAGGCTGGCATCATACCCCAATGGCATTATCATGAAGCTCATGAAGAGCGTCTCCAGCTCTGATGTGATAATAGATGCATCTAACGGAGATGGCTATGCCGCATCTCATATCAAGAACGCTATTCACATCCCCAGCAAGGACTTTCTGGACAGCAATGGCAATCTCAAGGGCGATGAAGAGCTGTCCAGGCTCCTGGGTGAGGCAGGCCTCTCGAAAGAGGACTCCGTGGTTGTATATGGAAGTGCAGAACGCTCTGGCGAGGCGCAGTTAGCATTCCTGGTCCTGAGACATCTGGGACAGGATGATGTGAGGCTATTGGAGGGAAGCCTGGATGACTGGAAGGCTGCAGGCCTGCCGGTTGAGGCCCAGAAGACGGTAATTCCAGCTGCTGAATATAATCCCTCCGTAAGGCCTGGCGTGATAGCAGAATACGATTATGTTAAGTCCGGCCAGGCTCGGATCGTGGACGTCCGGCCTTTTGTGGACTTTGGAAAAGGCCGCATACCCGGCTCCACAGCCCTGGACCCGGCCAATGTGATAAAAGGAGATAAAATCAAGAACGGTGGCGATCTAGGAACCGTCTTCAGCCGGCTGGATAAGGATATGCCTATTGTGGTCTATTCCGATGACTACAGCCAATCTGCTCTGGTGGCATATTCTCTGCAGCTCATGGATTACGAGGCTGCCGTCTACTCCTGGGGAGACTGGCAGTCGCATGAGGGCAAGGGAGATGATTCTGATTCTAAGTACGTAAAGCTCGGCAGGACATAATTGCATTTTTAAGGGGGATGGTGGAGCGATATGTCAAGTGGATCAAGTGGGTCAAATGGGGTGAGCAAGGGGCTGGATTTTCTCTCTCGCTACCTTACCATCTGGATATTCGTGGCCATGATCCTGGGAATCGCCCTTGGCTATTATGCTCCCGGGATAACCCGTTTCATCCTCAGCCTGCAGATCGGCACGACCTCAATTCCCATCGCCATCGGCCTGATACTGATGATGTATCCGCCACTGGCCAAGGTCAAGTACGAGGAGCTGGGACAGGTCTTTACAGATCGAAAGGTTCTGGGCCTCTCCCTGGTTCAGAACTGGATCGTGGGCCCCATTCTGATGTTCGCCCTGGCAGTGATCTTCCTGCGGGACTCGCCTCATCTCATGTATGGCATAATCCTCATCGGCCTTGCCCGCTGCATCGCCATGGTCATCGTCTGGAACGAGCTGGCCTGCGGCTGCACCGAGTACTGCGCCGCCCTGGTGGGACTAAACTCCATCTTTCAGGTGTTCTTCTACTCCATCTATGCATACATCTTCATCACCGTCCTGCCGGCAGCTTTGGGAATTGCAGCGGGCACGGCAGTTGATGTTACCATATCCCAGATCGCTGAAAGCGTATTCATATACCTGGGAATTCCCTTCTTGGCAGGGATAGTCACCAGGTTCAGCCTTATCCAGGCGCGGGGAAAGAGCTGGTATGAGAGGGATTTCCTGCCCAGGATATCGCCTTTAACCCTAGTCGCCCTGCTCTTCACCATAGTCGTCATGTTCTCTCTTAAGGGGGACTACATCGTGCAGCTCCCCCTGGATGTGGTGCGGGTGGCCATACCTTTGGCCATTTACTTCCTGCTGATGTTCTCAGTCAGCTTCTTTATGTCCTACAAGCTGGGCGTGAGCTACGAGAACACTGCAGCACTCTCATTTACTGCGGCCAGCAACAACTTCGAGCTGGCCATCGCCGTTGCCGTGGGCGTCTTTGGCATCGTCTCCCAGGAGGCTTTTGCTGCGGTTATCGGCCCCTTGATCGAGGTGCCGGTCCTGATCGCCCTGGTGAACGTGGCCTTGAAGCTGAGGGACAGGTACTATCCTTCCGCCCCGGAGAAGATATTCTGTGAAAGCCCTTTGAAGTCCGAAGACTAAAGATGCGACATATGGATGCGATATGAAGATGTGATGAAAAATGACTGGATCGCCTGCTGAGGTAAAGCTCGTGAGCAATGCCATGGCCAATGCTACGAGAAGAAAGATCATGGCCATGCTGGTGGAAAAGGAGAGGACAAAAGAAGAGATAGAGCAGGCAGTGGGAGGTACCATGCTCGACTACCACCTGCAAATGCTCAAGCAAGCCGGCCTGGCTGACACGAGAGGTGACAGGGTCCTCATCACGGATTTCGGAAAGAACTTCATGGAGACCAAATCCGAGAAGCCGGCAGAAACGAAAAAAGACCTGGCTGGCACAAGACCCCTGCAGGTCGTCGATCTGCGTCAGCTACTGCCCTGCATCGCCGACAGCAGCAAGTTCAGGATAATCGCCCGCTTCGAGCCACCGCTGGAAGGAGCGCTAAAACTGTTGGAGCCCCTCTTCCCCCGGGCCAGGTACTCCGATCGGATCGGCGCTCTGATCATTCAGAGAGGTAACATTCTGATCACCATCTATTCCACCGGCAGCGTGACCATGACCATGATCAAGAGCGAGGCAGAGGCCAGGGAGGTTTTGGAGGACCTGAAAAAGACCATCAATGAGGCTATTGCTAAGGGAGTCACTCCAGTTCCGCGGGAGAAGGTCAAAGTGGACCATGCTGAGATCTACCAGTACCTTCCCCGCACCGACTGCCAGATCTGCGGCGAGCAGAGCTGCTATGCCTTTGCCATCAAGCTGGTGGGCAGGGAGACCGAGATTGATAAATGCACGCCGCTCCTCGAGCCCAGGTATGCCACCAATCTCGAGCACATCAGGACTCTGCTGGAGTACCTTTGAAGATGCCATGCAGGTGAGCAGTTGAAGACCCTGACCATCATACTCACAGACGGGCCTTATATCTCCCAGTATGCAGATATGGCCTATAAGATCGCCTCCCGGGCGCTCAATGTGTTCCAGGTGAACATATTCCTCTACCTGGATGCAGTCCATATTCCAAAGAGCGGCCAGAATCCCTCAAATTTTAAAATTACTGGCAAGCTCTTCCAGGAACTGGCGGATAGAGGAGCTGTGGTCAGGGCCTGCGCTAGATGCGCTGCTGCCAGAGGCTATCGGGCAGAGGAAGACGGAACATGCCCGGATTACCTGCAGGGGATAAAGATCACCAGCCTCTATGACCTGGCAGAGATGCTGGAGAAGAGCGACCGGGTGATTGCACTGTGAGATCGATCTTCATGAGATCATAAGTCGTGAGGTTAGCTATTCATGCGATCGATCTTCTATCTTCTCGACAGCGCTCCCTACGGAAGCGAAAAGGCTTATGGCGTTCTCAATGCGGCAGCGGTGAGCATCAAGATGGATGTAAATCTGGGCCTGTACGCCGATGGGGTATATCTTGCCCTTGCCGGCCAGGACACCAGCCTTCTTGATGTGCCAAACCTCTCCGATATCCTCTATGCCTACCCCGAGCTGCGGGTCATGGCACATGAGCCCTCCCTGACGGAGAGGGGCCTCTTGAGCCGCGGGCTGGTGGAGAGGGTGGAGCTTGTGGATGAGGAGGATTTTATGAAGCAGGCCCTTGCTGCCGACGGTCTGATTGCACTATAAAGGTTGAATTATGGCAAATAGAGATATCTTCCTTTTGACCAAGCCGCCCCAGAGTGAACGGGCAGAGCTGTGCCTGCGCCTGATGGAGCACGGCGATGATCCAGTTCTCTATCTGGCGGGAGACGGTGTCTACAATCTTCTGGATGAAGCCCTCATGGAAAAATGGCCTGGAAAGGTTATGGCCTGCAAAGAGGACCTGGATGCGAGAGGTGTGCAGGCGGGAGAAGGGGTGAGGGTGCCTGAGGACTTCTACCAGCTGCTGGTGGAGGAGATGGTCGCAGAGGGCAGTCGGATTTATTCTTTCTAAGGAATTCGGATGTGATTAAAATATCAATGGATGGGGTTTTGGCAAGGAAGAACGGCAAGAAGGATTGCTACTACGAGTGGACCGTGGGATTTTGCCAGGTCAAGGTCGGAAAGTGCTCTATGGAAGTGAAAGGATTGGACGAATTATTTCATGATTACTTCGAGAAGGGAATGACGGCAGAGGAGATTGAGGGCCGTGAAATGATCAGGGAGGTAAGAAGGCAGAATTTCATTCCCGAGGATATCGAGGATCTTTATGAAGAGGCCCTCATAAAGGAGTACGAGAGATATTTTGAATCCAGGAAGAAATAAAGAAGATGGTTCGAGAGCATTTGACCGGCCAAAGAGATATGGCAGATTCCTATCCCCGCAGCTTCGTAAGACGGGGCAAATGCCTGGAGATGAGGTTTCTTGCTGAGTGCTCACTCTCAGACCTGGCCGCCCTGCAGTCTCTGGTAGTCAGCACCCTGCACGAGATTGAAATCTTCATGCCTCACGATGAGGAGTACCTCAGCCGGATATTCCAGACGGAACTTTCCGTCCTGGGGGTCCTGGCAGAGGAAAAGCTTGCCGCCTATAGCATAATTCGCTATCCAGGGATGGAGAAAGATAACCTGGGCCGGGATTTGAACCTGGCTGAAGAGGATCTGAAAAAACTCGCCCACCTCCAGGCCATCGCCGTCCACCCTCATTTCAGGGGATGCGGCCTGCAGCGGGAATTGGCCGCAGCCCACCTGCAGGTGCTGGAAAGCTCTGGGTATGAGCACATCTGCTGCACCGTATCCCCGAAAAATCCGGTCAGCCTGAATAACCTCCTCTCCTGCGGGTTCAGGGTCAGGGCACTGAATCCCAAGTTTGCCGGCTGGTGGAGATACATCCTCTATAAGAATGTAAACTGGCCGATGACCGGTACAGGTATGGCTGCCACCGGAGATGAAACCGCAATCACTTGCTTGAATATCGAGTGCCAGAGGGAGCTCATCCAGAGGGGCTACGAGGGATATCGAGTGGAATGGAAAGGGGAAAAATCTGAGATATTCTACAGAAAGAGAAGCACCTCCTCGATGGACAGCTCATCCCCCTTCATTCCATAGCCATTCCCACCAGGTCCACCAGGTCGATCACCTTCTCTCCTCCTCCCCCATCCCTTAGATTCCTGATGCACAGCGGGCAGGAGGTGACAATATAATCCACATCATCCGGCACATCCTCCAGCCTCCTCCTGGCCATCTGCAGAGATAGATCTTTATATCCCGCTCGCACCCCACCCCCTCCACCGCAGCATCGGGCAGCATTCCGGCTTGCTTTCATCTCTACCAGGCGGCAGATGGCCCTTATGACCTGGCGCGGCTGCTCGTAGA
>NZ_DAIK01000100.1:0-4748 GCF_002496085.1 Methanosaeta sp. UBA458
ATCACAAAGGCCTCGCAAAGGTAATCCAGTTCTTGATAGCCCAATAATCCTTTGGTGCGGTCTTTGTCTCCTTTGTGCGCTTTGTGGTTTATGGCTCTTCGCTGAATTATTTGGGTGAGGTACGGCAGCGGTTATAACTCTGTTCCTCTGTGGTTGGGTCAGAGCATAGCGGTTCACCACAGGGGCAAAAGAATACAGAGAATTCGCGATTCAAGTTCCCCCATGCTACATAGCGAGGAGCCAGTTTGATTTATTGCCTCATGTGCATGACTTTCGACCAAAACATAAATATTTAAAGAAGTTCATGATGAGTGAATTGTCGCAAAGATAGAGAAAAGCGCCCAGAGCAGGAAGGAAGATCCCGTCCTGCAGTCAAATGAGCGGAGGTATGTTCTGTTGGAAGAGAAAGAGAGAAGGGAAAAGAAAGGAAAGGGCAGGATGACAGTGCAGGAGGCGGGGAGAAAAGGGGGTATGAAGACTGCCGAGACCCATGGCAGGGAGTTTTATGAAAAGATCGGCCATATGGGCGGCCAGAAGGTAAAGGAGCTGATTGAAGAGGGAAAGAAGGCCCTGGGCCGTTCTGGATAAATTAATGTCTTTTTTATCTTTCTGTGGAGTGCTCTTTCGGGCTTTTTGTGGAGGAGATCTTCCTATGATTCCGCCTTCTCATCCCGCATCTTGACCAGGAGCCAGCCGCGTGGGGTCCTGGTGAGGGCGAAGCCGCCCTGCAGCCTTTTGCCCTTTAGCCAGAATGAGGCATGGCCGCCTTTCAGGGCCTGGGAGAGGGAGATTTCCTGGCCATCCTTATTTGAAAGGTTCTGGTATATGCCCCGATCCCAGATGGCCACTGTTCCTGCACCGTACTCGCCCTCGGGAATAGTGCCCTCAAACGAGGCGTATTCAATCGGATGGTCCTCGGTCTGGACTGCCAGGCGTTTGTCCTTTGGATTCATGGAGGGGCCCTTGGGAACGGCCCAGGATTTCAAAACCCCATCTACCTCCAGCCGAAAGTCGTAGTGCAACTGGCGGGAATGGTGCTCTTGCACCACAAAGATCTGGCTGCCCGAATTCGCTCTCTTATCGGCGATCTTTGGAGGATTGGGCTCAGAGGTAACAGCGAAGTTCCTCTTCTCTTGATAGCTTTTAAGCGCATCGGGGTTCATAGGAATCCTTCCATTATAGTTTGAGCAGTGCCAGCAGAGGAGCACCAGCATCAACCCTTTCAGATGCATGCTTTGCAGATGTATAAATTCTATCTACTCACTATCCGAGGGGGCTTTTGATTGGAGTCCTCTATGATCCTTGTGCGCTTTCAGTGGCTCAATGCTTCATGCGATTATTGTTTATCCAGCGCCAGCTCATCACCCACATTCAGGCCGTGCCCGGAGGGGGCCCTCATCTTGAGGAATAGATCCCCCTTATTTATGCCAGCATCGGGGATCTCCTCTTCGACGATGTTGCTTTCCAGGATCTCCAGGGCCCGGCAGTGCTCCTTGGCCAGGGCGCCTCGGATTGATATATCCTTATAAAACACATCCTGCCCAATGTAGTCTCGCCGATTGTGTTGCTGGCGACCCTGAACATGGCCGGAGCGATCCTCTCCCTAGCCGGCCTGGGATTCCTGAGTCTGGGAGCCCAGCCGCCCACTGCAGAGTGGGGCTCGATGCTCAGCGATTCCCAGGGGCTGATATTTTCTGCGCCCTACCTGATATTCATCCCCGGCATAGCTATTATGATCACAGTGCTGGCCTTCAACCTTCTTGGCGACGGACTGAGGGACGCCATTGACTCCAAGTCTGGAGGAATGGCGACGAGATGCGAGGGTAATGCAATACTGCCGAATTCAACCCAAATCCTTTTCTCTCAGGCGAACCTATTTTAGACTTAGATGAAGCTCAAGATCACAATCACTGGTCCGAAGGTTAATGACGTTGGCTACCGTTACTTCCTGTTAGGCATTGCCATGTCCAATAGGATCAGGATGTTTGAGGCTCACAATATGAGAAGCAGCGAGGGCCAGGCAGTCCTAGCCTTTGCTGATGGCGATGAGGAGGCGATTAAAGCCTTCTGCGCTCAGATTGAAACAGAGCGTCCCGCCCGTTCCGAGGTGTCAAATATTGTCTTTGATGACTTTCAGGGAGAGGTCATGAGGATAGGAGAGTATGCTCAGTTCTGCGCTACGATCCAGTTGAATAAAGCCATCCCTGTGCTGCTTGATATGAGAGATGACTTGAGAGCAGTGCGAAAGAACACCGACTTGATACCTCAGATAAAGGAAAATACAGATGCCATACCTCAGATAAAGGCAAACACAGATGCTATTCCTCAGATAAAGGCAAACACAGATGCCATACCTCAAATAAAGGCAAATACGGATGCCATACCTCAGATAAAGGCAAATACAGACGCTATTCCTCATGTCTTGGGTGAGATCAAGGGCTTGAGGGATGACATCCAGCCTGGATATGCGAACAACTTCAGGCAGGTACAGGCCGATGTCCGGGCGATAAAGGAACGCCTGGGCATGCAGTAAACTAGAATTTAATACATAGGGAGCGCGGAGGGGTCACGAATACCCCTTCTTCAGGTTGGGGATGAAGTGAACCCGGGCATCTGCTCGCCCTCACAATCGTTCCACCATCTCGGTAATTCTAAAGGATCCATTCAGAATCTCCTCTTTCAGCCTTTTTGCTAACCCCATCGCCCTTGCTCTATCCGATTGGCGGAGCTGAATGGGAATTGTCCTCTCCCCCAGGCGGATGGCCCCCAGCCTCCCCTGGAATGCCCCGCCGCTGCACTGGGAGACGCACAGGCCGCAGTTGAAGCACTTTGTTTTATCGCGCAAAACCCGACCATCCTCGATGCTTATCGCATTCATGGGACAGGCTGGCGCTGCAGTGCACCTGGTGCAGCCTTTGCACCTTTCCGGATCGAACTGTACCTCCAGGTCGACGGAATCCCAGACATCTCCGTAAGTCGACTTGCCGATCTTCTGGCGTACATTCACATCCATTATGGTGAGAGGGATGTTCCTATCCTGAAGCAGTATGCTCCTTAAGATGTATTCATTCAGCACAGGGATTGGCACCGCCCAGGAACCTATGCACTCCGGGCCGGCTGAGGTCGCAAATCCGCCCATGTACTCCGGGTCCATATGGCGCATGTCCGCCATCCCGAGGAGGTTAGGCCTGGTGGGCATGGAGCGGGTCCCCGTCCCCATCACAAATCCCTGCGCTCCATTGATGAGAATGCGGGTTCCAATGCCAATAGTTTCCAGGTGGGGATCATTCTTGATGGGATTGATCTGGCCGCATCCAGAGACCGTGGCTGCGGCAAAATGAGGCGGAAACTCCAGCCTGCTGAAGATGGTCTTCAGGGGGAGGCCTTTGGGATTGACGAAGGCCACATAGTTCTTGAAGGCATTGCGAGTGGAGAATATGCGGGCATAGGGGATCTCATCCAGGCAGATGTCCTTTTCCAGGAGGTCTCCATTTTCTGCCAGAACCTCCACCAGGACATCCTTTCCTTCCACCAGCTCCCTTAAAAGGTGTCCTCCCCCGTAATCCGGCTGGCGTATGCTGTGCGCGGTGCCGTAGACCATCAGATCGATGATACCCAGTCGCTCATTGGGACACGGCCCTGGATAGGCAGGAACGCCGTTGATCCTGGCGCTGCTGGCGCGGATGAATGAGCCAGGGGCTGCCAGGGGAAAGGAGAGCACAGCATAGGTGCCGCTCATTATCGCCCGGGTGGCGGTGGTGACAACGTCCACATCCTTCAGGCCGATCTCTCCTTTCTCTTCTACCATCTCAGAGATCTCCTGCTGGGTGAGAACTGTTGCCTTTCCGCTCTTAATACTCCTTTTTATGTCCTCCACAGTTCGGCTCATGGCTATCGCATTCAGCCCATCAGCATAAAGCAGCTGCGATCTATATTGAGATCATCTGAAAGCATTGCCCGCCCACATTCTGCCATAGTCTGGGTGATGATCGCGAGAGGAGATGTCGTCACCGTAAACCTCAAATCTTGGTACTCGGGCATGCTAATCATGGCCATGAATGCGGAGCGTTTCATTGAGAACGCCATTGCAGAGATCAAGCGCGATATTAAGGGTCGCGCTATTATCGGTTTATCTGGGGGTGTAGACAGCTCGGTATGCGCTATGCTTGCTCATCGGGCATTGGGTGACCGGCTGGTTCCTGTCTATGTGGACTCCGGGCTGATGAGGCAGTCTGAGTCCGATCGAATTGAGGAGCTATTCAAGGATCTGGGCCTGGTGCGGGTCAATGCCCAGGACCGATTTCTAGAGGCTCTTAAAGGGGTTGTTGATCCTGAAGAGAAGAGGATGGTGGTGGGAGAGACATTCATCCGGGTCTTCGAGGAAGAGGCGCGCAGGATCGGCGGCGATTGCCTCATTCAGGGCACCATCTATCCAGACAGAATCGAATCGGACGGAGGCATCAAAGCCCACCACAATGTAGGAGGCCTCCCCAGCCGGATCGAGTTCAAGAACATAGTTGAGCCTCTGCGCGACCTGTACAAGGACGAGGTTCGCCAGGTGGCAAGGGCTCTGAGCCTCTCCCCTGAGATCAGCGAAAGGATGCCTTTTCCCGGTCCTGGGCTGTCGGTCAGGATCGTAGGAGAGGTCACTCGGGACAAGCTGGATGTGGTCAGAAAGGCGAACGCCATTGTTGAGGAGGAGGTGGAAGAGTTTTCTCCCTGGCAGGCATTTGCCGCCATCCTGGGAA
>NZ_DAIK01000126.1:0-5520 GCF_002496085.1 Methanosaeta sp. UBA458
TGGAGGGCTTCATCCAGGCCCATGATTCCTACGCTGCGTCCACCTACGTTGATCTGTCTGAGTCCCACAATACGGGTGCCACAGCAACAACTGCTGCTGCCCTTATCCCCGAAGATCTTATCTTTCAGTCCCATGATAATCACAGATCATATCAATCTTTGCCGATATATAATGCTTGCGCTTTATCTGAATTCTGTCAGGATTTGATGTGCATAGCATTAAACTGGTTTTAAAATCCAAAGTCATATTTGTTTGGAGAATTACGCATCAATTTTTATCGATTTGAGATGTTGCTTAAAAAGAGAATTTTCTGATTTTTCAGAAATATTTAAATAATCAGAGATAACGATATTATTATGGCGGTTAAATCCGAAGACAAGGCCTGTTGCCTGCCGGGATCGATGAGCTCATGCCGGGTGGAATCCATAGTAAGCGTAGATGAGCGCGGGCAGATGGTTCTTCCCAAGGATATCCGGGAAAGAGCAAAGATCCGGCCGGGAGATAAGCTGGCAGTGGTGAGCATGGAGAAGGATGGCAAGATCTGCTGCCTATCATTGATCAGGGTAAAAGAGCTGGAGGGCATGGTGAAGTCTGTGCTCGGGCCGGTTATTGATGACATATTCAAGAAATAATACTATATTTAGAATTTGAGGTGAACTAACGATGAACGATTCGGAAATAAAGGTACTGGTAAAGGAGAGCTACGGAAAAATTGCGAGAACGGAAGGCTCGTGCTGTCCCACCAAGGGCTCATGCTGTGGAACTCTTCCCCCAGAGGAGATCAGCAAGAATATCGGCTACTCAGAGGAAGAGATGAATGCCGTGCCTCAGGGAGCTAATCTGGGCTTGGGCTGCGGCAATCCAATCGCACTGGCATCGATAAAGGAAGGGGAGACTGTTCTTGACCTGGGCTCAGGGGCGGGATTCGACAGCTTCCTTGCCGCCAACAGGGTTGGACCGACAGGAAAGGTCATTGGAGTGGATATGACCCCGGAGATGATCAACAGGGCAAGAGAGAATGCCGATAAAGGAAGCTACAGCAATGTGCAGTTTGTGCCTGGCGAGCTGGAGGATCTTCCGGTTGATGATAATAGCATGGATGCTGTCATCTCCAACTGCGTCATCAACCTGGTGCCCGACAAAAAGAAGGTCTTCAAAGAGGTATTCCGGGTGCTTAAGCCCGGCGGCAGGCTGATGGTCTCAGATCTCGTATTGCGCCAGAAGCTGCCTCTTAGCATAGAGAATTCGATCGAAGGCTATGTGGGCTGCATCTCGGGAGCAGTTATGAAAGATGTCTATCTGGATGCGATAGGATCTGCAGGCTTCGGCGATGTAGAAGTGATTGAGGAATCCCCCTTCTCACTGGACTTTTTTGTCAGCGACAGCACAGATCAGGCAATTGATCAGAGTCCGAAAATGAGCGCCGAAGAAGTCAACGGATTTGCAGACTCCGTATCCAGCATAAAGGTAAGGGCCATCAAGCCGAGATGATGGGGGGATCAGGCCCGGGATCTGGGGATTAGAGGCCCGATACCCCAATATTAATTCTGCAGACAATTTTGAGGGCTACCGGGCGCCATCCCCCTCCAGAGGCTCGCCTGTTTTGCATGCCACAACCATGATCTCCATCTCATCCAGGTCGACGGGCCTTCTCCCCCAGTTCCCTGCTGTCCCGCCCCATATGTTGATCACAGACATCCCTGCCAGGCGGAAGAGCAGGACGAGCTCAGTTGGCACGAAAGCCCTCTCTCGAACGGCAACTGCAGCCACCCCCTCTTGGGGCGTGCATTCCGAAGACTCAACCAGTGTCAGAGGATCGAATCGTCCCTCCTCAACGTCCTTATTCGCGTTCCTGCGAATCGATGCCAGTGCGTTGAGAACAGTGAATACTGCCTTTGCCTGCGGCTTCAGGCTGCGGGAGATATTGCACAGGATGGACAGGGGCTGGCCAATAGGATCATCGCCCTTGCCCAGAAGCCCAAAAGCTCCCTCGCACAGGCAGATTGCGCCATCGTAGCTATTCGGTAGCTGAAACCGGGCAGCATCAGAACGAATCCATTGCACATTCACTTTTTTGCTCCTGGCAGCATCCGCAGCCCTGGCAAGCATCTCTGCGGACAGATCAAGCCCGGTAACAGCATAACCCCGCCTGGCCAGCTCAATGGAGTGACGTCCTGTACCGCATCCAACATCAAGAATTGAGCCCCCATCTCTCACCGCCAGCTCCTCTGTAAGGAAATTGACCTCCTGAATGGTGTTTTTTGTGAATACGTTTTCCTCATAGATCGGAGCATGAGCATCGAAAAACTCTTCCCATACGCTTTTCTCTGTCATCAATAGCATCCCTATCGGACGTCATATATCTTTTCCGCCCTGCCGGAGGATTGGCCACAGGGACCAATAACTTGAAAAGGAAAATAGTATGAAAGAACTCACCTATGCTGGAAAGGCTCAAAAAATCATTGCTGGAAGCCCCCGTATTCAAACGGGGAGAGTACGACTACTTCATCCATCCCATTACAGACGGAGTTCCCGAGATCAGGCCGGATCTGATCAGAGAGGTCACCGCCAATATCGTGCGGATCGCCAATCTGGATGTGGATAAGATAGTGACTGTTGAGGCCATGGGAATTCCCATAGGCATAGTGCTTTCCATCCTATGCGATATCCCCCTGGTGATAATAAGGAAGAGAAAGTACGGGCTCCCGAATGAGGTCGAGATCAGCCAGGTCACCGGCTACTCCCGCTCGCAGCTCTATCTGAACGGAATAAACAGGGGAGATAGGGTGATCGTGGTGGATGATGTGATCAGCACCGGCGGCACCCTTCAGGCCACGCTGGACTCTCTGGAGCTGGCTGGGGCCGAGGTTATGGATACAGTGATCGTGGTGGAGAGAGGAAACGGAGCAGAGCTGCTGAGGTCCAAAGGCTACAACCTGAAGACCATGGTCAGAGTCAAGGTCGAAGGCGGCCGGGTGTCCGAAGTAGAACCGGGAATCTCAAAATAAATAAGATATCCTCCTACTCTTATCAATTATGAAACGACGGCACCGTAGAGCATTCCCACCAATGTGGATAGGATCACCACCAGGCTGATGTAGACGCTGGCCTTTTTCGCTCCAACTATCCTCCAGATAACAATCATATTGGGAAGGCTCAGGGATGGACCAGCAAGCAGAAGGGCCAGAGCAGGACCGGCAGCCGTAACTCCCGTGCTATAGCCGAAAAGAGTTCCGACTACTGGCACCTCAAGCAATGTAGGCATATAGAGCAACGAGCCGATCACTGAGGCCAGAAAACAGGCCAGAAAGCTGCTGGTGCCAAAGATTGTCCTTACCCATTCAACCGGCAGGAAGTAGCCGATCACCCCGGTTACAAATGTGCCCACTACCAGGAGAGGAAAGATCTTCCTGGTCAGCCACCAGGTCTCTTCCAGGAAGGCGCTCTTTTCCTCTGGCTGGTAGTATCTATTCATCAGGAAGGCAGCCACTGCTATCAGCGCTCCCACGATTATCGCCTTGGGCAGGAGCTCTATGGCGCTTGAGGTGGCAACGAGCAGTATGGCCACCAGCACGGTCATAAATGTGCCAGTGATATATTTGGGCCGGCTCATTTGATCCGGGTCTGGATCGACATCAAAAGAAGAAGGAGCCGCATCGTTTTTGCAGCTTGGGTCATGTCTTTGGAATATAGCCGCCATGATCAGACCTATAACCACGGCCATGAAGACTGCAGCCACTGCCCTGGCTACACCCAGGTCCAGGCCCAAGACCCTGGCTGTGAGGATGATGGCCATGAGGTTTATCGCCGGTCCGGAGAAGAGGAAGGCCGTTGCTGGCCCAATGCCCGCCCCTCTCTTTTCGATTCCTGCAAACATGGGCAGGATGGTGCAGCTGCAGACGGCCAATATAGTCCCCGAGGTGGAAGCCACGCTGTAGCAGAGCCACTTTGGGGCATCAGCACCGAAGTACTTGAGCACAGTATCCTTGTTCAAGAGAGCTGCTATCGCACCGGCGATGAAGAATGCTGGCACCAGGCAGGTCAAGACATGCGCCGAGAGGTATTCAAGCAGTGTTGCCAGCCCGGCCTCCAAGGCTGCCATTATGACATAGGTTGCCATGATATCTATCTCCCGCAGCTCAATGACTCCTCGATAATCCTTCCTGCTTCTGCGAGCTGCGATATCTGCTTTAGGGCCATCTGGTCTACAAGGCGAACCAATTCGAAAACCTGAGGGTCTTTTATGCTGTAGAGCGTCTTTTTCCCGTCTATTCTGCGATCCAGAATGTCGGCCTCGAAGAGGATATTCAGATGCTTGGATATGGTGGACTGAGATCTGGAGAAGGCGGGAAGGATCTCGCAAACGCATCGCTCGCCCCCGCTCAGGTATTCGAGCAGCTCCAGACGGGTGGGATCGGACAGAGCGCTCAGAATCTTCAAGCGCAGTTCAGAGACATTCTTTTGAGCCATGATTGGAGCGCGATTAAAGTATATTCAGATATAAGCTTATCGCCATAAGACGATAATACGATATTATCACTCTTCCATATTCAAGCAATTGATTCGATTTTTCAGGCTGATCGGATTCGAGGATACTGGAATCGAGACTATAAGACCATCGCCTCTGCATTGAGAGCATCGCCTTGATCATCGCCTTAATATTTCTGAAAGATGGATACCTTTCCCGGATGGCGATAAAAAGGGAGGACTGGTTGCAGATCAATAAGGAGCTTTCTCTGCTCTATGAAATGCACGAGGCTGCTATCTCGCAGACGGGGAAATGCCGGGAATTCAACTCCCGCGCCAGTATCTTATTGCAGCATCTGGAGGAGCTTGAGGCCTTCGATATGGCCGACAGAGTGATGGACCTTCTGGCTGGCTGCAATCCCAAAGACACTTCTCCCTGTGACAGTCGCCTGAGCACAAAAGCCTCTCTGGAGAGGCTGCAAGAGAGGATCAAAAATAAGATGAGTGAGCGGGAAGAAGACGGATAGGGATGCTGTGTCAGTTGGTCAATGTCAGTTAACCTGCTTTCTTGTTCTCGCCTGCTCCCGAACATGATGCTTGGAGCGCTCTTTTGCTTTTCATTCCGGCTAATGACTGCCTCTCATGGATGCTACAGAGGGCTGGCACCACTTTTTCTGTACTTCATATACATCCCGGTGGCCACCATCAGGGTAAGAAAGGAGATCGTATTGGAGACGATCAGAATGCGATCCTGAATATACAGGCCATAGAGCAGCCAAAGGAACATTCCTAAAGAGAACTGCAAGAGCATGATCAGGCTGACATCTGAGACAGACCCTGTCCGATAGATTTTAAGGATCTGGGGGACGAATCCGAACATCGTCAAAAGAGCTGCACACCAGCCAACCAGTTCCCATTGCATCTGCCTTCTGTTAGAGCTGCAAGTATATGAGGATTGCAGTCTTCTATCTGGCTGTATCAGCCGAGCCGCTACCTTTTTTCACTGCCTCCTCGCCCCATCTTTTTTGGGATTCGAATTGGCAGATCGCCCGA
>NZ_DAIK01000126.1:5670-6040 GCF_002496085.1 Methanosaeta sp. UBA458
CCCTTCGAGCTGGCGGTGGTATTGGTGATGAGAACCGGCTTGCTAAGATCTACTGGAGCGGTCATCTTCGGCATTAGCATATTTGGATCTTCTCCGAAGTTGGCCCTCACCCAGGCATTGTATTCGTCAACCTTGGCATTGAAGTCATCGATATTCTTTCCATCAAGGGCAAGCTGGTATGCTTGACCCATCTCAAAGCCCTTCTTGAAGCCATCAATGGCTCCGTTCTGCCAGTCGGTATATTCTGCGGCCACTGCCAGGCCCGCCAGACACAGAAATATCGAAACATAGACGATTTTATTCTTCATATTCAATCACTCCTTTATTCGATTATGCTCATTAACGGCAGCATTTCTGCCAATAATATCAA
>NZ_DAIK01000126.1:6138-10115 GCF_002496085.1 Methanosaeta sp. UBA458
GGTGGCAATGAGTAACTGCTGCTCTTTGCAACAACAGGGATGTCAGCACCGGCATAGCCATCCACATAGAATGGCTCATTGGTGTAAGGATCCAGGTAGAAGTACTTCGTCTCCCCAGTCCTGGGGATCTTGTAGGCATATATCGGATACCCCTTGAAAGGATCGACTCCCACTTGAGCTATCCCGCTCTCTGTGATGTTGAAATCCTTCCAGCTGTTGAATGGATCGGTCAAGACCTCTCCATCCACAAGAACACTTCCCTTGGGCGCGCTTCCCCAGCTCCAAAGGGTATCATTCTTGCTTGTATTCTGGCTTTTTTCCTTTGATTGGGAATCAATGGCCTCCAGGCTTGCCAGGATAGACCTGCCGGAATCTCCACTTAGAGCCTGATAGCTGCCAGTGCTCTGAGCAGAAGAGTTCGCTAGCAAGAGACAAGCTAATGCCAATACAATCACTGCTAATGCAGTCTTCATACCGAACCCACCATGCTGAGATTGATGCCTGATGATAAAAGGCTTTCGCAGGTCATTTAATCAGTTTTATCTGAGTATTGGTGGCAATGAGTATTGCTCTTCTCCGATGTATTGGCCGGAGATGGGAGTGAAGCTGGCATATATCGGCTCACCAGTCTCCGGATTAAAGTAGACGTAGACCAGTTTTCCGCTATTGGAATCTGTGTATGTATAGTAGTGCTGCCCGGTGATTGGATCCACATAGGTTTTAACTCTCTCCCCAGTGACCGGATCGAAATAGGAATAAGCAGGGGTATCTCCATAGGGATCCACGAACGAATCGCCCAGCCAATCGCGCATAACGCTCAGGTTCTTCAACGTATACCGCGGATCGCCGATGATATTACCGTCCACAATCAGGCTGCCTTTGGGCGCTCCTCCCCAGCTCCATAGATTTTGATTGCTCTCGCTTTTTGATGCCGCCTCGGCGTCCGATGCTCCGATGGTGCTCAATACATTTCTGCCGTAGTCCCCGCCAACGCTCTGGAAGTTATTCTTCTCCTGAGCAAGAGCGTTCCCGACCAAGAGGCATGCTATCAGCAATGCCATTGCTGCTGCAAATGCAGTCTTCATACTGACCCCACTGGTGTTGAAATGACTCTTGGCAATAAAAGGCTTTCGAATGCAAGAGCCATTTGTGTTCAAAGCCAACCCAACTGAGGCAGGGCCTGGTGCAGGGTTGCTCTGAGCAGCACATCGATGATCAGAGCCGCAAAGAGCCACGCACGGTAGTTGGCGGACTGATAGAAGAACTGCTCGCCTCTTTTTGCTGTCGGATGGCGCACGAAATCCTGGTTCTGCCCCAGCAGCCAGCCGCCGGATACAATGGCTGCGATGAAATAGAACCACCCCAGGCCCGAGGCCAATCCCAGGGCAATGGAAAGAGCGATTCCTGCCAGCCAGAAGAGGGCCACCATCTTTGCGGTGACCGCAATGCCGAAGGTGGCGGGTGTGGTGGGAATTCCCTCTCTTCTGTCGCCCTCAACATCACGGGAGGCATCGCAGTTGGTAAATCCCCAATCGGTGATGCAGATCATCGCCGCCAGGATCAGAGAGGCAGGGTGGATGCCAGCGCCGGCCTTGAGAATCCCCGCCGGCTCCATAGCCAGCCAGACGCCTAAAGGCACCAATCCATAGGATAATCCCACGAAGATCCAGGAGAAGGGGGTATTCCTCTTGGCCCAGGCGGAGTAGATGCTTGCAAGTATGGTGGCAGCGACGAGGGCGACAAAGCTCTCGGGGTTGAGGTAGAGGGCGGCAGACAGGGCGACGAGAAAGAGAAATATCGACCAAGACTGGGCCTGCCTCTTGTTCAGCTTTGCCGAAGGCAGTGGCCGGCAGGGCATGCCGACCTTATCCACCTCGATATCGCAGCAGTCGTTATAGACATAAGAGCTGGTGATGGCACAGTAGGATCCGAGCACAGCTATTACAAAAGGAATCAGAGGAGGAAGAGTCCCTTCCACCGCATAGACCGCCAAGAGAGCCGAGGCTGCAGGCATGGCGATGTCCATGGGCGCGAGCGGTGGGCGTAGCAGCTCGATATATGCTCTGAAGTCTGAGAATCCTTGGTTTGTCATTTTATTCAAACTTCCCTAGGGGGTTCATCTTTTGAATCCATACTCTCAGATTACGCCTGAAAAGAGATCCAGGTGATCCCCGGGCCGGGTCAGATAATCCAGCCGGCCATGCTCCTTGAGGAGAGGGTACATCTCTTTGCCTTTGGCCAGCCCCAGCTGGGAAAGGGTTCTGCCACCTGGTGCGTCGGCCCGCCGCAGCTCAGACGCCTCCGGACAGCGCGGGTTCTTGATCCACCCATCGCGGGTAAAGAAATATGCCCCTCCTCCCTTCTCCTTTATGGGATCGTAGAGGGATGAGAAGTCCCTGGCCACGAAATTGGACATCTTGAGGGTCTTATTGGATCGATTGATGGTGATATGCCCGTAATTGGGGGGGACCAGGACCTTATCCCCGGCGGCTGCGTTTATGGCCACCACATCGGATAGATCCTCCTTCTGCAGGAGATAGAGCGCCTCGCCCTCAAGCACCTCATAGAGCTCAGGATAGGTAACGGCAGACCCCGGTGCCAGGGGGTGATAGTGGCCTGCAGTCTTAATGTACTCGCTGCCCATCATCCCTGGAGGGATTATGGTGATATCGTATCTCAAGTTCTGGTCTCGAAGCTTATCCCCGTCCGCCCGGCTCAAGAAGAGGTCGCGGAACATATAGTACAGCTCAAAGTTCTCTCTTCCCGCCAGCCAGATCTGATCGAATATAACGTCTTTCATGTCAAAGAGCCTGCGAATATCAGGCTCTTTGGTCTTGCCACCAAATTCTAGATCCATTTTCTATGCCACCGCTCTCCTTAGGCCCTCCAGGATTTATATGGTCTTCCACTGGCATTCGAGCAAAGAAATGGAAAGACTAAAAGCAGAGCTAGCGCTTTAGCTTGCCAGTCTTATCATTCAGGACCTTTATTAATCTCGATATGCTGATATGCCAGTATAGGACTCAGCAGGCATAAGGAGTGTTGATGGTGAAGTACTCCGTGAGCTCCTTTTTGAAGTCCACTATCACATCCACCCTCCAGTTTCCTGGAAGCCTGGAAACGTCAGTTCCCTTGATCTTCAGGCAGCTCCAGACAGGTGCCGCCCACATTCCCGTGAATCCGTCGATGGGCGGAATGGTGCTAAACGACCGGGCATAGGTCCTGCCCTCGGGCCAGTACCATCTCCACTCCACAGTATGCGGCTTTGAGTCCCGCCAGATAAGCAACCAGGAGACGGCCTGCTCATCATCGGTGGTAAATATGTTTGTCCTGTATAGCGGCATGCCGCTATCGGTAATATCCTTGGCTATGGTATGCTCGCTAAGGGGAAAGAACATAGGATGGGATGCCAGAGCCCCTCCGCCCATGAGCAACAATGCCAACGCCACTAAAGCAAATACTCTCGTTCTCATTACCACTCACCATAACTTTGAAAGCTTTTCAAACCCCAATAGTATATTAATCCATGTAGCATAAAAAGATAACGATTGGATGATAGAGATAAAAGATAGTGTCAGGCAATTGTCAGAGAGTCAGAGGCCTTATGCCCGATCTTCTGGCAATCTCTCGGGGAAGGTCCATAACATGATCCAAGCTATCGATCACATTTCCGTCGCTGGTCAACACTATTCCCCTGGTTGCCTTTAAAAGGCGATCGACATCTCTGGCGGTTCTGGCTGTGCCGCAGAGGTGCCGATCTGCCATCATCCCTTTTATCAGCTCTGCCATCTCTCCGCTGCGGCTCATCTGCTGGTCCAGCAGCACCTCTGTTCTTGCGGGACCAGCCTGGGCCAGAAGATCAAGGATCTGGTTGAGGGCAAGAGCGGTGAGCGAGGAGATTTTGTAGCTCCTGAAGATCCCTCTGCTATCTCGCAGGAAGCCGTCATCGCATGAATAGACGGGATGGCCTCCGAGGA